>CAJXSU010000006.1 GCA_913061465.1 uncultured Flavobacterium sp. | reverse complement strand
TAAGGGTCTTGTTAATTGTAAAATAGATGTAAATGAAAATTATTAAACCTGTTAAAGGGAAATATCCTCAGATATCAAAAGATTGTTTTATCGCTGAAAATGCAACAATTGTTGGAGAGGTTTTTATTGGAAAGCAATGTAGTGTCTGGTTCAATGCTGTAATCAGAGGAGATGTTCATTTTATAAAAATTGGTAATAAGGTAAATATTCAAGATGGTGCAGTACTACATGCTACATTTCAAAAATCACCGACTACCATAGGTAATAACGTTTCAATAGGTCATAACGCCATAGTTCATGGATGCACAATCCATGATAATGTACTTATAGGAATGGGAAGTATTGTTATGGATGACTGCGTGATAGAAAGTAATTCAATTATTGCTGCAGGAGCTATAGTTACTAAAAATACACATGTAGAGAGTGGATCTATTTATGCTGGAGTTCCAGCTAAAAAGATTAAAAATATTTCAAAGGAGTTGATTTCTGGTGAAATTAATAGAATTGCAAATAACTATGTAGAATATTCTAGCTGGTTCAAGGAGTAAATAATCTAAATATGATTCTAGAACAACTAAGTAAACCATTTATTATATTTTTTTTAGGCGATAAAATCAGAAAAGGTTTAAATTTGAATTAAATTTAATGAGTAATTAACAATTTACATATGAAAAATATCCTGTTTTTACTGCTATTAGTCTTTAATTATTCATTTGGTCAAAAAGCACCAGAAGTAGACTTGTCAAACCCTAGAGCTACTGTTTACACTCATATGTATTTTTTACAAACGACTTCTTATCAACCCGAGAAAGCTGCAAAAACTATTTATGGATTAGATAAGAAAGAAGCCATAGAGGCAGTTGTTAAGATCAAAAGAGTTTTAGATGGAAAAGGATTAAAAATAGATTTTAATAGAATTTCTAATGATTCTATGTTTACAGATACTATATCTTTTGTAGCCCAAAACAAGCTCATTCTATTCCCAGAACGTATGCCGTTGGTCTCTTTGGAGAAGTTTGGTAACTCATGGTATTATTCGTCAGAGACCATTCAAAACCTAGACATATTATATGCAGAAATATTCCCATGGTACATTGAGAAAATTCAAAATAGTATTCCAGGAATTGGACATAAAAAGATATTCTCTATTGAAATTTGGCAGTATTTCTCTCTTTTACTTTTAATAGTATTAGCCTTTGTTGTATTTATGATTGCAAAACAACTGGCATTTTTATTTTTAAAGAAAATTCTTTACAAATACATTAAGAATAGTGATGAAGTTAACGAAACTCTCAGAAAATTAGCCCATCCAATAAGTTTATTGATTGCCATTGAATTATTAGATATGGTTTTTCCTTCATTACAATTTGGATTAGAAATTAACAGATGGATATTTTTAGGTATTAATATAGCCTCCACAGTATTCTGGATTTATGTATTTCTAAAATTAGCACAAGTTTTAATAAGTTTTTATCAAGAATACACACAGAAAACTGAGGGTAAATTGGATGATCAACTGACCCCAATTTTAAGAAATTTTTCTACAGTAATTATTTTTATTATTGGAGCTTTTAAAGTACTTCTTCTTTTTGGTGTTGACGCGGCTACTATATTGGCAGGTGCTTCAATTGGAGGTTTAGCATTAGCATTTGCATCTCAAGACACAGTTAAAAACCTGATTGGAACCGTCATGATTTTTGTTGATAAACCATTCCATATAGGAGATTGGATTTCTGCAGGTGAAGTCGTAGGAACTGTAGAAGAGGTTGGTTTTAGATCTACAAGAATTAGAGCAGCAGATACCTCTATATTTCAAATTCCAAACAGCAGTTTGTCTGAATTAGTTATAAATAATAGTGGTTTACGCCTTTTTAGACGCTACAACACTCAATTAGGATTACGTTACGATACTCCACCAGAATTAATAGAAGCTTTTGTAAAAGGAGTTCGTGAAATTATTAAAGCACATCCAGATACTAAATCAGATTCTTTCAATGTAGAGTTTACAGGTTTTGGAGATTCTGCATTGTTGATAATGATGAATATGTATCTCAAAAATTTAGCTTGGTCAAGTGAGCAAAAATCTAGACATCAAATTCATATTGCTATTGTAAAGCTAGCAAAAGAACTTGGAGTTGATTTTGCTTTTCCATCAACAACAGTAATGATTGAGCAGTTTCCTGAAAAAAAATCAGTGGAACTCCATTATAACAATGATGAAAAAAGGATTGATGATGTAATTAATAAGGTAGTTTCAAACTTTAAAACTGTTGTTAAAGGCAAGTAAAAAGAAATTACTATTTTTTTTGTGGCATTGGTCCACGAAGATGAATAACTAACCCATTTAAAAAGTTACGTAAAATTTGATCTCCACATTCCATATATTTTGGATGGTCTTCTTTTCTAAAAAAAGCACCTAATTCACTTTTTGAAACTTTAAAGTCTACAAGCTTACAGATGTCTACAATATCATTATCACGGAGCTTATGAGCTACTCGTAGTTTTTTAAAAATATCATTATTTGTTAGTCCCATGTGATAAAGATACTAGTTTTTAATTGACTACATTAAAAATTGCCCATGCATATAATGCAAACCTTGCAAAACGAAATAGACCAAATAAAACAACTCCTTTCAAGGGATACTTAATCATTCCTGCAGCTACACATGTGATTGAAAAAGGGACAGGTAACAAAGCACCTATAAGAATTAAAAAACCACCCCATTTTCCAGTATTTTTTAGATGCTTTGCCATCTTTACTTCTAAATAATTTTTTACAGTATTTATTTTTAGAATTGTTTTTCCGATAAAATAAGATAAAATACCACCAGTGTATGAAAGTGTAGCTAAGATTGATAAGTTAATAATAGGTGAAATTGTTTTTTTTGACCAACCAATAAAAATTTCTGGAGGAATTAAACCCAATAATGTTTCAGATATAAAAAAAACAATAAGAACTCCTGTTCTTGAAAATGTTTGCGTAAGAAACTCCAATCCATCATCTATTGTAAATACATATTCGTTAACTAAATAAAGTCCAAAAATAATTAGTACGACAGGAATTGCAGCTTTTTTTAAACTGTTGCCAATAAAAGTATAAAAGCCAGTATACCTATAGTATTGGTGTAGTAATTTTGTTTTTGATTTTCTTTTCTTCATAGCCTATGGACTACAAAAATAAGCAGTAATTAACTCTTAGGAAATAGAAAATAAAATAATTAACTTTTCTTTATATTTTAGCTTATAAATTAACCATTATGAATATTACTAAAGCAATTGAGATTTTTTTTAAGAAATTTTTACCATCTCCATTTACAATTGCTGTTCTTTTAACCATTTTAACCATTTTCTTAGCGTTAATTTTTGCGAAACCAAGTATGATTGGCTATGGTGATTATGCAATAGAGACATTACAATATTGGGAAAAGGGAGTTTGGTCTAGCGGTTTATTAGAATTTGCGTATCAAATGATGTTAATTTTAGTTCTAGGACACGTTCTGGTATTAAGTAAGCCTGTTAGTAATTTGATAATGAAAATTACCAGGTATTGTAATGATACAGCTTCAAGTGCAGCTATTGTTGCTAGTTTAACCATGTTAGTAGCTTTTTTTAATTGGGGCTTAGGACTCATTTTCGGAGCCTTGTTAGCTCGTAAAATCGCAGAACATGCTCAAAAAAATGATCTAAAATTAAATTACCCCATTGTTGGTGCTTCAGGATATATGGGGATGATGGTTTGGCATGGTGGAATCTCTGGTTCTGCCCCAATAAAAATAAACGAAGTAGGACATCTGTCAAATATTATGACAAATAATTCTTTTGAGCTTATGCATAAAGTTCCTTCATCCATAGATTTTAGTCAAACGATTTTCAGTTTTTCTAATGTATTAATTTTTACGATAGTTGTTCTTGTGATTAGCGGAATGTTTTATGTTTTGGGTAAAAATTCTCAACCTACAGAAATTAATCTTTCACAGTATAAAATGCATCAAGACAAAAAATCATTAATAAAAACTGATAGATTAGATAACTCGAGAATTTTAGCTACTATTTTTGGATTACTAATTCTAGTAACTTTTTTTTATCGATACTTCGATGCTATTAAAGTTTTAAAAATTACTCCAAATCTCATTAATTTTTTGATGTTAGGTTTAGGTATTTTATTTCATGGGAGTTTTAAGAATTTCACAAGTGCAGTAGTAGAATCTATTTCAGATATTTCCGGTATTTTAATTCAATTTCCCCTTTATTTTGGAATTATGGGAATTATGAGTTCGAGTGGAATGGTAACACAAATTTCAGATTTCTTTGTATCTTTTTCAACTGAGACAACTTTACCTATAGTTACTTTTTTTAGTGCTGGGTTAGTAAATATTTTTGTGCCAAGTGGAGGAGGGCAATGGGTTATTCAAGGACCTATAGTTATTGAGTCCGCTTTAAAATTAGGAGTTCCTTTAAATAAAGCAATTATGGCTTTGGCTTATGGTGATCAAATTACTAATATGCTTCAACCTTTTTGGGCATTACCACTTTTAGGTATTACAAAATTAAAAGCGAAAGAGATATTACCCTATACCCTACTTGCAATGCTTGTAGGAAGTGTAATTTATATTATTGGCATCTTATTATTTTAAAATTAATGATTTGGCTAACAGAAAAAATAGAATTTCCACCCTATCAGACAACAAGTAAAGATGGTATTATTGCTTTAGGAGGTGATTTACATCCAGATCGATTAATTTACGCCTATCAAAATGGTATTTTTCCTTGGTATTCTGAAAATGAACCTATTGTATGGTATTGTCCGAATAAAAGAATGGTTTTGTTCCCTGATGATTTAAAAGTTTCTAAATCAATGAAAAATATTCTTAAAAATGAAAAATTCATAATTACTGAAAATGAAGCTTTTGAAGAAGTCATATCTCAATGTAAAAATATAGCTCGTAAAGATGGTTTTGGGACATGGATTACTAATGAAATGGAGCAAGCATATATAAATCTTCATAAAAAAGGTATTGCAAAATCGATTGAAGTTTGGTTGCCAAATACAGATTTAGATGAAAAAGGAAAAGATAAAAAAGTTCTTGTAGGCGGGTTATATGGGCTCAAAATCGGCAATGTATTTTGTGGCGAAAGCATGTTTTCTAAAGTTTCAAATGCTTCAAAAGTTGCATTTATTTATATGGTTCAATCCAACTTATATAAATTAATTGATTGTCAGGTATACAATGATCATTTGAAAACTCTAGGAGCAAAAGAGATTATGAGAGATAAATTTTTAACTTTACTAAAAAAAATGAGATAAATTCTAAAAAAGATTTGATGAAATACTCAATTGAAATTAATTTAGAAACAACATAACTTTACACTTAATATTAGGAACCTAAAAATGAATATACAAAACGCACAACAACAAGTAGATGATTGGATTAAAAATCATGGTGTTCGCTATTTTAATGAGCTAACCAATATGGCACAACTTACTGAAGAAGTAGGCGAGGTAGCTAGAATTATTGCTAGAAGGTATGGTGAACAATCAGAAAAAGAATCTGACAAAGGAAAAGATTTAGGGGAAGAACTTGCAGACGTGTTATTTGTTGTTTTATGTTTGGCAAATCAAACAGGAATTAATTTAGAGGATTCCTTTAATAAAAAGTTAGATATTAAAACAAAACGTGACCATAATCGTCATCAAAATAATAAAAAACTCCAATAATATGGCCTTATCTAAAAATATTAAAAATTCTATTTTTTGGCTAAATGCTATGAAAATTGGAATCGTGTTTATAGGTATCCTAATTTTAATTTCTCTGTTTTTTAATAGTTTTTCAGATCTTTTTTCAGGAAATTGGGATGCGGTTATTGAGAAAAACTTTAGCAATCAGCAATGGATACGTTTCTTTTCAAGTAAAGTCATAGCAGGTTTTATTTATGGTATCTATGTTTCGAATAAGAATATGAAATGACAATACTATAAATTAGTGACTATGGATTGTTTAGTTACCTTATGTTGATTAAAAAAAGCGACCCTTGGTCGCTTTTTTTTTTAATGAGTAAAAATATAATTAGTCTAACTGAATCAAATCAATCTGACTGTCTTTCACTTTTTGATTCAAGACTTTAACTTTATTATCAAACAAGTCATAGAGTTTTGCTAATTCTTGATCAATTTCTTTATTGATTTCATTTTTAAAATCTATAGCTTGTTGAGTTGGAGCATAACTGCCAATCCTTGTTAGTGAATTTAAATGGGCGAGTTTGTTATTCAACCTAATTGGGAAATTTAAAGGGTCTTGATTGCTCTTACTTTTTGTTTGGTATAAAGTTTCTTCAACGGTGGTCATTTCCTTAAGTAAGCTATTAGCATAGTTTATTAATTCTTTATGCTTCACTTCACCTTTAATTGATTTTTGAAGAGCTTTTATTTGGGCTCTTACTTTTTTCACATTCTTCAATGCTTTGTGAATTTCAGTTACTTTGGCATTGATATCATTAATGAAATTAAATTGAGCTGTCGCATCCGCTATACTAGTTTCTGAGACTGGATTTTTTAAAATAGTAAAGTTTTGAGACTTTGATATTTCACCCATCGTTAAGGTTACCTTATAATTTCCAGGTAATGCCATCGGTCCATTTAAAGATGCCCACCATAAAATCATTCCTTTTACTTTTTCTGCACCAGGGTACATCATGTTCCAATAGAAAATATTATTGCCATTAGCTAAGGTTAGTTTTTCTTCTTTTTTCTTCTTATTTGGTTTGGTGCTAAAAGTTTTAATTAAACGATCATTACTGTCAAAAATATGAAGAGAAACAGGTTTATTAGCCGCTTCTTCTTTGATAAAAAAATTGATGGCAACTCCCCCAGGATGATTAGTTCCTGAAGTTTTAGATGTTCTTCCGTTTCCGCCACTCATTCGGTAACTATCTTGAGGTTTAAATAAAACAATATCTTCTTGTACAAGGCTAGATGTTAATTGATGTAATGGTGTTAAATCATCAATCATCCAAAAAGATCTACCTTGAGTCGCAGCAATTAAATTATCGTTCTTAATGGCTAGATCTGTGATTGGTACAACTGGTAAATTCAATTGAAATTTGTTCCAGCTAGTTCCATCATCAAAGGAAATATACATTCCTCTTTCTGTTCCAGCATACAACAACCCTTTTCGCTTAGGATCTGCCCTTAGAGCACGTGTAAAATCTTCAGCACCAATTCCATTGGTAATTTGCCTCCAACTTTTTCCATAATTTTCTGTTTTATAGATATAAGGCAAGTAATCACCAGATTTGTATTTTGTTCCTACCACGTAGGCTCCACCTTTTGTAAATGGATCAATTTCAATGCAATTAATCATCATCCATTCAGGCATTTTTTTAGGAGTTACATTTGTCCAGGTTTTTCCACCGTCTTTGGTTACATGAACCAAGCCATCATCTGATCCAGTCCATAGTAAACCTTCTTCTTGTTTAGATTCATTTACAGCAAAAATAGTGGCATAGTATTCTACTCCTGTATTATCCTTTGTGATAGGACCTCCAGAAGATTTAAGTGTAGAAGGGTCATTTCTTGTTAAATCTGGACTAATAATTTCCCATGATTGCCCTTCGTTTGTAGTCATATGCAAATGGTTAGACGCAGCATATAATTTATTCTTATGATTTGGAGAGAACATGATTGGGAAATTCCATTGAAAACGATATTTAAAATCTTCAGCTCCATGCCCCATTGGATCATCTGGCCATACATTAATGGCTCTTGTTTCCCCTGTTTTATGATTTTGCCTGGTTAGCAATCCACCATAACTTCCCCCATAAACAATATCATTATTTGAAGGATCTATAGCCAAATGAGCACTTTCTCCTCCTGCAGTAGACTCCCAATCTGATTCTCCAATAAATCTCCCTTGAGTTCTGTGGGCTATTCTAACGGTAGAATTATCCTGTTGAGCACCGTAAATACGGTATGGAAAATGATTGTCTGTGGTAACTCTATAGAATTGAGATGTTGGTTGGTTCATATATGTAGACCAATTTATACCTGCATCAAAAGAAACTTGAGCACCACCGTCATCACCAATAATCATTCGCTGATTGTCTTCTGGAGCAATCCATAAATCATGATGATCTCCGTGTGGTGCATTAAACGTCTTATATGTTTTTCCACCATCTGTAGATTTATGATATCTTACATTTAGTACATATAATATATTTTCGTCTTGGGTGTCAGCATACAAACGTGTATAGTACCAAGCTCGTTGACGTAATTTTCGTTCACTATTTATAAGTTTCCATGTTTTACCAGCATCTGTAGATTTGTAAACGCCCCCTTTTTCGTTTTCAATTAATGCCCAAACAATGTCTGAATTTACTGGAGATACTGTTACACCACTGATTCCCCAGAGACCGCTTGGTAATCCTTTACGTGAAGAGATATTGGTCCAAGTTTCTCCTTCATCAGTACTTTTCCATAAAGCGGAACCCTCTCCTCCACTAGATAAGCTATATGGAGTTCTTCTAATATTCCATGTAGTTGCATATAAAACTCTTGGATTATTTGGATCTAAAATTAAATCTACAACTCCAGCATCTTTGTTTGCAAATAATTTTTTACTCCAAGTTTTACCGCCATTTATAGATTTATAGACACCTCTTTCTTGAGATGATTTGTAAAGGTCACCCATAACTCCAGCATATACAATATCTGGATTTTTAGGATGAATACGGACTCTTGGAATATGCCTAGCATTTTTTAACCCCATAGGCTCCCAAGTTTTACCAGCATTAACAGATTTCCAAATTCCATCTCCTGAGGAAACATTTCCACGAACTGTTTTCTCTCCATTCCCAACATAAATAACATTATTATCCCATTCACTTACCGCAACTGAACCCACTGATCCACCAAAAAATCCATCTGAAATATTCTCCCAAGTATTTCCTGCATCTGTAGTTCTCCAAACCCCTCCTCCAGTAGATCCAAAATAGAAGAGATTTGCTTTACCTGATACACCTGTAACAGCAGCACTTCTCCCCCCTCTAAACGGTCCGATATTTCTCCATTCGGTAGCATTATAAAAATCTTCAGAATATTTGGTAGTATTCTTTTGAGCGTTAACTTTGTATCCTTCAGAAAAAAGAAGACATAGAAAGACAATAAATAGTTTTTTCATGTGAATATGTTTTTGAAGCCTAAATTTAAGAATTTAATATGAGACTAAGTAGATTATGAAAATTTGTATCAAAGGTATTGACAGTACTAATATTGTGAAGGATATTTTTATTTCTGGATCAAAAAGTGAATCTAATAGAATGCTGGTCTTGCAGAAATTATTTAGAGAAATCACCATACATAATTTATCAGATTCTGATGATACTCATCATTTACAGGATGCACTTTCTTCACAAGATGTTGAAATAAATGTTGGCCATGCTGGAACTGCAATGCGCTTCCTAACTGCTTTTTTTGCCATACAACAAAAAAGAACGACTATTTTATCTGGTTCTGAAAGAATGCATCAAAGGCCGATTAAGGTTTTGGTGGAGGCTTTAAAAGCACTAGGAGCAGAGATTTATTATCTTGAAAATGAAGGTTTTCCACCATTAAAAATTATTGGAAAACAGCTCACCAAAGAACAGGTGAAAATTAATGGGAATATTAGTAGTCAATATATTTCAGCCTTGTTGCTTATCGCAGCTAGTTTACCTAATGGTCTTCGTATTGAGTTAATAGGCGAAATTACGTCTATTCCTTATATCAATATGACATTGTCTTTGTTGAATCAAATAGGAATTACTACTTCCTTTAAGGATCAAATTATTCAAGTACACCCTTTTGAAGAAGCAAAAAAACATACTCTAGAAGTAGAGTCTGATTGGAGCTCAGCCTCTTATTTTTATTCAATAGCCGCATTAAGTAGTATTGGGTCCGAAATTCGATTATCATCGTATAAAAAAGAAAGTTTACAGGGAGACGCAATCCTTGCGAATATTTATAAATCTTTTGGTGTAGAGACTGTTTATGAGACTAATAGTATAATCTTAAGAAAAACTAAAGAACCTAACAAAGAGCATCTTAGTATTGATTTAAATAAAGCTCCGGATATTGCACAAACAATTGCAGTAACTTGCTATGGATTAGGAGTTTCTTGTGAATTATTAGGGTTACACACTCTAAAGATCAAAGAAACAGATCGACTAGAAGCATTACATTCAGAACTCACAAAATTGGGAGCTAATATTTCGGTAACTCCAAATAGCCTTTATCTTAAAAGTAGGTCAGAAATAGTTGCTGATGTTTCAATAGAGACCTACAACGATCATAGAATGGCAATGGCATTTGCACCTCTAGGAATGAAGATTCCACTTGAAATTTTAGATGCAGATGTTGTTACAAAATCATATCGAAATTTTTGGAAAGATTTACAGAAAATTGGTTTTCAATTCAGTAAAGTATAAATTAAACAGTCAAATACTTGACAACCCCTTACTTCAAATCGTATATTTGTCGCCGTTACCCTAAAACCACATTTTGTAATACATCTATTTTGTGAATGCAAAGCCATTCAATATGGTTAGATAAATTACGTACGATATTTTAAAAAAACAACTAAGGACATATGAAATTATCCCATTTTAATTTTGAATTGCCAGAAGAATTATTGGCAGAATATCCAGCTGAACACAGAGATGAGTCTCGTTTGATGGTTTTAAATCGTAAAGATCAAACTATAGAACATAAAACATTTAAAGATGTTATCAATTACTTTGATGAAGGAGATGTTTTAATGTTAAATAATACAAAAGTTTTTCCTGCTAGAATGTATGGGAATAAAGAAAAAACTGGAGCTAGGATTGAAGTATTTTTATTGAGAGAGTTAAATGCTGAAAATAGATTGTGGGATGTTTTAGTAGATCCGGCAAGGAAAATTAGAATAGGGAATAAACTATTTTTTGGAGAAGACGATAGTCTAGTTGCAGAGGTGATAGACAATACTACATCTAGAGGTCGTACCCTTCGGTTTCTGTATGATGGAGACTATGAAGAGTTTAGAGAAAAATTATTAGAATTAGGAGAAACACCGTTGCCAAAATATATAAAAAGAGGTGTAGAGGCCTCTGATAAAGAACGCTATCAAACAATTTTTGCTAAAAATGAAGGAGCTGTTGCAGCTCCGACCGCAGGGTTACATTTTTCGAAACATTTAATGAAACGTTTAGAAATTAAAGGAGTAGATTTTGGTGAATTAACCCTTCATGTTGGTCTTGGAACTTTCAGCCCAGTTGAAGTTGAAGATTTATCAAAACATAAAACAGATTCAGAACAAATTAGCATTTCTCCAGGAACAGCTCAGTTAATTAATGATGCCATCGTAAATAAAAGAAGAATTTGTGCTGTAGGAACTACTGTAATGCGTGCTGTTGAATCTTCTGTCTCTGCCAGTGCTAGATTAAATAGTTATACGGGTTGGACTAATAAATTTATTTTTCCACCTTACGACTTTAGTATTGCTAACTCTATGATTACAAATTTTCATTCACCAAAATCAACCCTAATGATGATGGCTGCTGCTTTTGCAGGATATGATTTTTTAATGGAAGCATACAAAATAGCTGTCAAAGAAGAGTACAAGTTTCATACTTATGGTGATGCAATGTTAATTATTTAAGTTAGATAAAAAATATTAAATCAAAAGCCTCACAGCCATGCTATGAGGTTTTTGTATTTTTGCATAAATATCAAAAGAGATTTAAATTTTATCTAACAGACTCAAAGACAACAGAAATTATAGATGAAACCAAAGAAAAAAGACATTCGATCTTTAACAAAAGAACAGTTGAGAAAGTTTTTTGTTGAAAATGGAGATAAAGCTTTTAGAGGGAATCAAGTATTTGAATGGTTATGGAGTAAATCCTTACATACTTTTGAGGCCATGACCAATATTTCTAAAGATACAAGAGAAATGTTGGAAGAAAACTTTGTTATTAATCATATAGAAGTAGATTCTATGCAGCGAAGTAAAGATGGAACCATAAAGAATGGAATTCGTTTGCATGATGGTTTTATTGTAGAATCTGTTTTAATACCTACTGAAAAAAGAACAACAGCCTGTGTCTCTAGTCAGGTTGGTTGTAGTTTAGATTGTCGTTTTTGTGCTACCTCTAGACTAAAAAGGATGAGAAACTTAAATCCTGATGAAATTTACGATCAAGTAGTGGCTATAGACAAACAAAGTAAATTATATCATAATCGCAAACTTTCTAATATTGTTTTTATGGGTATGGGAGAACCCTTAATGAATTACAATAATGTAATCAAGTCTATTGATAAAATAACATCTCCTGAGGGGCTTGGAATGTCATCAAAACGAATTACAGTATCAACTTCAGGTGTTCCAAAAATTATTAAAAAAATGGCTGATGATGAAGTGAAATTTAATCTAGCTGTTTCATTGCATTCAGCAATAGATAGTGTAAGAACATCTATCATGCCGTTTAATGAAACATTTCCATTGAAAGATTTAGGAGACTCTTTGGTGTATTGGTTTGAAAAAACCCAACGAGTTGTCACTTATGAATATATTGTTTGGGATGGAATTAATGATAAAAAAGAAGACATTAAGGCGCTGATTAATTTTTGTAAACTAATTCCATGTAAAGTTAATTTAATCGAATATAACCCTATAGACGATGGAGAGTTTCAACAAGCTAACTCAAGAGTCATAGATAATTATATCTCAAATTTAGAAATGCATGATATTGTTGTAAATGTCAGACGATCTAGGGGAAAAGATATCGACGCAGCTTGCGGTCAGTTAGCTAACAAATCGTAACCAAATTTTAGGTTATATTTTGTAAATTTATAGTGTAAATGAAGATTGTTGAGGAAATAAAAAAACCCATTCAAAAGGAGATGGAGCGCTTTGAAGAAAAGTTCAAAGACTCCATGATTTCTAAAGTACCCTTACTAAACAGAATTACTTACTATATTGTTAGAAGAAAAGGTAAACAAATGCGCCCAATGTTTGTTTTCTTAGTAGCTAAGATGGTTTCAAATGGAGGTTTTGATCAACGAACCTATAGAGGAGCTTCTGTAGTAGAATTAATTCATACAGCAACCCTTGTTCACGATGATATCGTAGATGACAGTAACAGAAGAAGAGGTTTTTTTTCTATTAATGCACTATGGAAAAATAAAATTGCAGTTTTAGTAGGAGATTATTTATTGTCTAAAGGTCTATTACTTTCCATAGATAATGAAGACTTTGATTTGTTAAAGCTAATTTCAATAGCAGTTAGAGAAATGAGTGAAGGTGAATTACTTCAAATAGAAAAAGCTAGAAAACTAGATATTACTGAAGATGTTTACTATGAAATCATTCGTCAAAAAACAGCCACATTAATTGCAGCTTGCTGTGGAATTGGAGCAGCATCGGTTGGAGCCAATCAAGATACGATTCAACAAATGAGAAAATTTGGTCAGTATATTGGAATGGCATTTCAAATAAAAGACGACTTATTTGACTATTCTGAAGAAAAAATAGGAAAGCCTACCGGGATAGATATTAAAGATCAAAAAATGACTCTTCCTTTAATTTACACCTTAAATAGTTGCTCCAAAAAAGAGAAGGCTTGGTTAATAAACTCTATTAAAAAACACAATAAAGATAAAAAACGAGTTAGAGAGGTTATTATTTTTGTAAAAAAAAGTGGAGGCATCGAGTACACCATAAAAAAAATGATTGATTATAAAACTAAAGCAATGACCATCCTGGAGAATTTCCAAGACTCTGATTATAAAAAATCCTTAATTAAGATGATTGATTACGTAGTAGAAAGAAAGATTTAAAGGCTTAATAATTCTTCAATAAAATCCCTTTTATTTGACAACCTTGGTACTTTATGTTGTCCACCTAATTTTCCTTTTTTCTTTAACCAAGAATAAAACAATCCTTTTTTCACACTATGAATTTTTGGCATCACTAAAGTCATATTGTTATAACGCTTAGCCTCATAATCTGAATTTATAGATTTTAAAGCATTGTCTAGTAATTCTGTGAAGTATTTTAAATTTTGTGGAGCTTTTGCAAATTCGATTACCCATTCATGACTTCCTTGTTTTTTACCATCCATAAAAATTGGTCCAACAGTATATTCAGTAATTGTTGAATTTGTTTTTTTACATGCTAGTTTTAAAGCCTCTTCAGCATTCTCAATAATTAGTTCTTCTCCAAATACATTAATATGATGTTTAGTTCTTCCTGTAATTCTAATTTTATAAGGGTTTAACGAGGTAAACTTAACCGTATCTCCAATTAAATATCGCCATAATCCACCATTTGTAGATATAACAACTGCATAATTCTTTTCTTTTTTTACTTGAGATAAAGGAATTGCTGAAGAGTTTTCACCCTCATATTCACTCATAGGAATAAATTCATAAAATATTCCATAGTCAAGCATTAAAAGTAGATCTAAACTACCATTTACATCTTGTAAGGCAAAGAACCCCTCAGAAGCATTATAAGTTTCATAATATTTAAAATCTTTTTTTGGGATAAGTTTTCTATACTGCTCTCTGTAAGGGTTGAAGTTTACACCGCCGTGAAAATAAACCTCCAGATTAGGCCATACCTCAAGGATATTTTTTTTACCTGTTTTTTCTAAAACCCTATTTAATAATACTAGCATCCAGGAAGGAACTCCAACTAAACTTGTAATATTTTCGTGAATGGTCTCATTAATTATTGCCTCCATTTTTGATTCCCATTCACTCATTAAAGCCGTTTCTTGACTAGGAGCTGAACTAAAATCTGCCCAAAAAGGCATGTTTTCAATAATTATAGCAGATAAATCTCCAAAATAAGAATTGTTGTCTTCATAAACAGCATTACTTCCACCAAGCCGAAGTGCCTTTCCATTAAATAAAGCAGTTTCTTCATTGTTGTTAATATATAGACACAACATATCTTTACCAGCCTTTAAATGGCAATTTTCAATAGCATCATCACTCACAGGAATAAATTTACTTTTAGCATTGGTAGTGCCACTAGATTTTGCAAACCATTTAATTTTTGTTGGCCAAAATAAATTTTGTTCTCCTTTTCTGCACCGTTCAATTAGAGGTTCTATGCTTTCATATTGTTGAATCGGAACTTTGGTTGCAAAATCTTCATAAGTTTTAATAGAAGAAAAATCAGAGTTTTTCCCAAATTCTGTGTCTTTAGCTGATTGAATTAAACGAAATAATAATTCCTCTTGAACATCCATGGGATATTTAATAAACAATTCCATTTGATGTTTTCTCTTTTTGAGAAACCACGAAATAATAGAATTAACAAATGGAATTGCCATGGTGATTCAGAGTTTAGTAAAATGATTTTTCCGTAAGTTTGTATGGTACTTACTAGATAGAGTTAAAAATATAAAAATATTTTAGATGCAATACCAAGGAGTTTTAAAAAAAATGCTTACGGAAAGTAATGAAGTAATCCAATATTATTTAGATTTAGAAACTGATTTTATAAATGTTAATCAGCTGTTAGATAGAAATTTAGAGCTTAAATTCTTAAAATATAGTTGTATGAATTGTCAATCAGATAAAGAAATTTATCGTCAAGGGTTTTGTAAATCATGTTTTTTTGAAACACCAAGTGCGGGAGATTGGATTATGAGACCTGAATTAAGCACAGCTCATTTGGGAAAGGAAGATCGAGATTTAGCTTATGAAAAATCTGTTCAACTTCAACCTCACATAGTATATTTAGCAAATTCCAGCAATGTGAAAGTTGGTGTTACAAGGAAGCAACAGGTTCCAACGCGTTGGATAGACCAAGGAGCTCATGAAGCTATAGAAATCATAGAAGTTCCAAATAGATACCTTGCAGGAATTACCGAAGTAGCCCTCAAAGCACATGTAGCCGATAAAACTAACTGGAGAAAAATGTTAAAAAATGATATTGAAGAGGCAGACTTAAAAGAATGGCAAAATAAATTACGCCCTTTCATTCCAGAGGAAGCAAAAGAGTTTTTCATTGAAAATAACACTTTAACAGTAATCAATTTCCCAGTACATCAATATCCAGAAAAACCTAAAAGTTTAAATATTGTAAAAGAGCAACACTATTCAGGAAAATTAGTAGGTATAAAAGGACAATATTTAATTTTTGAAGATCAAACAGTTTTTAATATTAGATCAAATGAGGGCATTGTTGTTGAAATAAATATTAATTAAACTCATAAAGAAATTACCAAGTCATGATTAAATCTAATTTCCTTAAAGTAGCTTTAGCTCAAATATCTCCTGTTTGGTTGGATAAAAAACAAACCATCCAAAAAATCAAAAACACTATTGAAGATGCTTCAAAAGAAAAAGCAGAATTAATTGTTTTTGGTGAAGCTTTACTTCCTGGTTACCCATTCTGGATTGGATTAACTAATGGTGCAACATGGAATTCTACTGTTCAAAAAGAAATTCACGCCCATTATGTACAAAACTCAATTACCATTGAAAAAGGAGAGTTAGATACCATATGCAAACTTGCAAAAGAACATCATATGGCTATATATATAGGAATTATAGAGCGCGCTCAGAATAGAGGAGGGCATAGTATTTATGCATCTTTGGTATATATAAATCAAGATGGAGTTATAAAATCAGTACACAGGAAATTACAACCAACTTACGATGAACGCTTAACTTGGGCCCCAGGAGATGGTCATGGGTTACAAGTTCATCCTTTAAAAAATTTCACTATTGGTGGTTTAAATTGTTGGGAGAATTGGATGCCTTTACCCAGAGCTGCTTTGTATGGTCAAGGAGAGGATTTACATGTGGCAGTATGGCCAGGGAGTGACCACAATACAAAAGACATTACCCGCTTTATTGCAAGAGAATCTCGGTCATTTGTAATTTCTGTTTCTAGCTTAATGCAAAAATCAAATTTTCCTAAAGAGACACCTCATTTTGATAAAATTATAAAAAACGCTCCTGATACTTTGGTAAATGGAGGATCATGCATAGCAGGGCCAGATGGAGAGTGGATTTTGGAGCCAGTTATCAATAAAGAAGGAATATTTTATGAAACGTTAGATTTTTCTAAAGTCCTAGAAGAACGTCAAAATTTTGATGTTGTAGGGCATTATTCAAGACCAGATATTACTAAACTACATGTGAATAGAGATCGACAAAGTACAGTTTCTTTTGATGATTAATTTATATTGGCTTTAATTACTTGTTCTATGACTTTCTCAACACCTAAATTAGAATTGTTTTCTGTCATAAAACGAGCAGTTTTCTTAACTTCTTGGTGTGCATTTTTCATAGCAAAGCTAAAAGTTGCTGCTTCTAACATTTCTAAATCATTTAAATAATCTCCAAAAACCATGGTTTGCTCTGGAGTGATGCTCATCTTCTCTTGTAAAAATTGTATTGCAGTTCCTTTATTTGAGTTAAGATTTGAAATATCTAACCAGTTTTTCCCAGAGATTTTTAATAAAAAAACATCTTCAAATTGTTTTACTGAGGGATAAATAAATTGTTCCGAAGATTCAGAGTGATACAAAGCAATTTTAATAATTGGATTATGATTAGGGATAGTTGTTAAGTCCTGCACTATTTCGTGAGCACTATAATATTCTTGAAACATACCAATAAAACCTTGATTTTTAGTTTCAACAAAAGCTTTATGTTCACCACACAAAATAATAAATGTATTCTTGATTTTTCTCAAAACAGGAATCAATTCAATTACCTTTTGTGGATCAAATTTTTGTAAAAGAAGTGTTTTATTTTCTTTTTTTATAACACCTCCATTTTCACCAACAATGGTAATCTGATTCTTTATGGAATACAGTTTTTGAGCGATACTATTATACTGCCTTCCACTTGCAGCTACAAAATGAATTTTTAGCGCCTTCAATTTTTCAAACTGTTCGAAAAATAAAGGACTTACTTCTTCTTCAGGGTTGAGTAAGGTCCCATCCATATCTGAAACAATCATTTTTACATTTGATAAATCCATTTAATTAGTTAATTTTAAAAGTAATAGATTCTATATAATAAAGAATTTATATTGTTTATTTAATTGACAATGCACTTCTTTTTTGTTGAATAATTTCCCAAAACAAATAACCATATACAACAAGGTATTCTACAACCATAAACCAAATATTTTCTTTCCAAGGGGTATTGGCATAGGCTTGATAAGATAAAACAACCACAAGACTCCATATAATTGGAAACCTGTAGTTTGTAAAAACAGACAAGATAACCAATGTTGCTAAATACCAAGGGTGCATTGTAGTTGTGGTAAAGTAGTAAAAAGATATTCCCATAAGTAAGGCAGTAATGAGTTGCTGAGGTGATTTATTTTTTCTAAAAAAAGTAATAATAAATAAAAAAATTACAACTATTACAGGAGTTATTTTTCCAATAATAGCAATTTCATTGTAACCTCTAAAAAGTGTTCCCAGTTCTCTGGCAATGTAATATAAACTTGCATTAAATTCAAATTTTTGAAACCACAATCCGATAGAATCTAGGTAGTTATTCATTAAGTTTGATGACAAAAAAGGAAGGAATAGCAATATATTTATTAAAACAATTGTCATTCCAAAAGAGATGAATCTTAAAACTCCTTTTGTTCTATTTTCTTTTGTAAACCATTGATAGAATAGCGGTAAAAATAATAAAGGAATTAATTTCACACTCACAGAAAGACCAAAAGTTAGCGCAGCAAAACTCCATTTTTTTTGAAGCAATAAATACAAACTCCAAACCAGGAAAAAAATCATCACAGACTCAAAATGTAAATTACCTGTTAATTCAATAATAATAAAGGGGTTTAAGGCATATAAGAAGATGTTATGAATCGGTAATTTTAGTTTTTCTAGTATTTTTTTTCCAAAATAAATAATTCCAATATCTGCTAAAATAATTTGCAATCTTAAAACAATAATAGATCCAATGATACTTGAATTAGTGAATAAAGCAGCTATAAAGAAATTTAGCTGATTAATAGGCGGATAGTTTGTATAATGGCTTCCGTTTAAAGCCCCCATTCCTGAATACAAATCCGTGGCTTGGTTAATCGGTAAATGCCCTTGATTTATAAAAGTTTCAGGTAAATATAGATAAGGGTTTAGCCCTTTTAAAATCATTCTTCCATCCCATATAAACCTATAAAAATCTTGAGATAAGTTTGGAATAGCAATCAAAAAAATCAATCTAAATATAATAGCAATGGCTACTAAAAAAGTAAAGTTATTTTTCTCTTTTTTGATGAAGTATACAAAAGGAATAAATAAAATAAAATACTGCGCTATTAGTTGTGAAAAGTTAGTTCTGTCTAAACTATAAGCCATCAGAAAATAAAACAAAACACTAAGGGAAGAGAGTAGTATTGTTTTATTTTTTTGTTGTAGTAACATAGGTTAGGCTCTAGAGAAAATTGAATTCCAAAAAACATAACCAAAACCAAGGAACAACATTAGGTGAAAAGGAAATAAACCAAAGTCACCCCCTTGATTTCCCACAACAAATGCGCTATACATACCAAAGGCAAAATAGAGCGTCAAAATTCCTTCAATGATTGTATTCACGGAAATTTTATTATGGATATATTTATTTTTTTTCCATGTATCTTTTAAGGTCTTAATATTAAATTTTGGAGTTCTTATGAAATCACTTTTTTTTCCAAAATGCCCCTCCAAAACTGCAATGCTATTGTGAAATGAAAAGCCCAAGGCAATGGAAAAGAAAGTGAAAAAAGTTCCTGTATACTTTAAAAAATTTTTAATACCACCCCCATAACTCTTTTTAAACATATACCAGTAGCATATGAAGAAAATTATAGAGCTAACAATAAAAAAACTTATCATGTAGAAATAAGATTTTAAATGGGGGTATTCATTTTTGATGTAAAGCATAGGGATACTTAAAATAGCAACGATTAAAATCATCAAAAACATAGAGCTGTTTAATAAATGTAATACACTATGAATTTTTGTTTTTAGTGAAATATCTTTATCTAATAAAACACGTTTTGTCATTTTTTGGAAGTTTTCAGCCCCTCCTTTATTCCATCGAAATTGTTGAGATCTTGCAGCACTGATAATAACAGGTAATTCAGCAGGAGTTTTCACATGCTCTAAGTACTTAAATTTCCATTTTTTCAATTGAGCTCTGTAGCTTAAGTCTAAATCTTCGGTTAAGGTATCTCCTTCCCAATTTCCTGCATCTAAAATACATTCTTTACGCCATACACCAGCAGTTCCATTAAAATTGATAAAATGGCCTTTAGTATTCCTGCCAACTTGTTCAAGGGTAAAATGGGCATCCAAAGCAAAGGCTTGTATTTTGGTTAATGTAGAATAATTTCTATTGATATGACCCCAACGGGTTTGAACAACTCCAATTTCATTATTTTTAAAATATGGGATAGTTTCTAACAGCCAATTTTTTTGTGGTAAGAAATCTGCATCAAAAATGGCAATAAATTCACCTCTTGCAATTTCTAAACCTTCTTTAAGGGCCCCAGCTTTAAAACCTTCCCGATTAGTTCTTTGAATATGTTGAATATTAATTCCTGTTTTTTGAAGCTTTTTAATTTGTGTCTTGGTACTCTCAATAGATTGATCTGTAGAGTCATCTAAAACTTGAATCTCTAGTTTTTCTCTAGGGTACTCCAATGTTACAATGTTATTTAACAAACGCTCCATCACGTACATTTCATTATATACTGGAAGCTGTATGGTTACATAAGGAACTTCGTTTATGTTTTTTAGATCAAATTTTGGAGAAGTATCTTTTTTTTTTTGAGCGTTTCTATAGTTAAATAGTAAATTCAGTTGCGCTAGGGCATACATAAAAATAAGAATGAGTGCTATAGAATAAATGGTGATAATGATGTATTCTAAAATCATTATTTTAAACTGTATTTAAAGATCCAACCCAATATTTTCATACCAGCAAATATAGTACCTTTTAAAGTTCCGGATACTTTAGAAACACCAATCCTGTTCCTGTATTTCATTGGTATTTCTGTATATGAATATCCTTTTTTAATTGCTTTTAACTGCATTTCAACTGTCCATCCATAGGTTTTGTCTTCCATTTCTAGTTGAATTAATTTCTTGTATTTTATGGCTCTAAATGGACCTAAGTCTGTATACTTTGCACCAAAAAAAATAGTCATTAAAAAAGTAGCTAACCAATTACCAAAAATTTGTTGAGGTGTCATAGAACCCGCTTCTCTATATTTTTTTACACGAGATCCTATTACAAAATCAATTTTATCATTTAGTATTGGCGCAACAAGTTGTGTTAATTGTTCAGGATAATCAGAATAATCACCATCTAAAAAAACAATAATATTTGGGAGTTGAGAAGCTTCTAGATTAGCGATATAATCCATTCCTTTTAAACACGCGTAACCATAACCTTTTCTGGGTTCTTTTAAGACGGTAGCACCTGATTTTTTTGCGTTTTCTTCTGTTTTATCTGTTGAATTATTACTAATAACAATAATTTCGTCTACTATAGTTGGTATATCATTAATGACCTTTGTTATAGATTTTTCCTCGTTATATGCCGGAATAATTACCTTAATTATTGGTTTCATTAATTTAAATTAGGTATTTAATCAAATATAAATAAAGCAAACAAAAACTTATAATTACGGTGTGGAAGTAATTTTAATAAGAACAATGAATTTAAAATTAAGGAGTTATTTTTAATTCTTTTTGTTGTTCTGGAACAATATATTTATCAAAATACCAAGAAGACCATGTTTCTAATGTAAAAAAAAGGCCCACTCCTAGAATTAGTATGGTTAGACTTAATATGATTAAATTTTTACGTTTTCTATTTGGATCTATGGAGCATTGGTTTTGTTTTTTCCTGTAAGCATAAATTCCATATATACCTATTATAACAGCAACACCTCTTAAAATAAATGAGCCAGTACCTGTACTGCCATCTTGTTCATAGAAAAAATCTGCAAAGGAAATAGCATAAACTCCACCCATAAGACCAAACATAAATAATACAGCAGGAGCTACACAACAAAGTATCCCTGCTAAAGCGGCACTCAATGAATATTTTAAGCCCCATTTGATAAGATTAGGTTCTTTTTTTTCAGACATTTTTTAATTTTTTAAGAATTAAATTTAAGAATTAAATAGCATCATCAGATGTCATATCAATATAAAATGTAAATTTAACAAAACTGACTTCATTTAATTCTTAAAAAAAGAATAAATAAAAAAAAGAATAATGATTAAAAATAATCTCAAAATTATAACATTAATTTTTGCAACAATTTTTATTTTTAGTTGTGAAAACACAAACAAATCAACTGAAGATCAATTACCTTCTCTCAACGGAAAAAATATTTTAATGGTTTATGGTGGTTGGGATGGTCATCAACCAGCTGTTTTTATTGCTAAGGTTTCAAAATGGTTGGAATCAGCAGGAGCTAAAATTACACTCTCAGATTCTTTGGAAGTATATACCAATAAAAAAATAATGGATAAAACAGATTTAATTATTCAATATTGGACCATGGGAGAAATTACCAAAGAACAATTTCTTGGCCTAGAGAATGCCGTAAAAAGAGGAGTTGGTCTTGCGGGTTGTCATGGTGGTCTTGGAGATTCTTTTAGACAAAATCCTGAATATCAGTATATGATTGGTGGACAATGGGTTGAACACCCTGGCGGAAAAATTGATTATACAGTCAATGTTCTAGAGACCAACGATCCAATTTCAGATGGAATTAAAGATTTTGAAATAAAAAATACAGAACAATATTATATGCATATTGATCCTAATATAAAAGTCTTAGCCACAACTAAATTTACAGATAGTATTCATTCATGGATAAAAGATCGTGTAATGCCTGTAGCTTGGAAAACATATTATGGTAATGGTAGAGTTTTCTATCTTTCCATAGGTCATGATCCAAAAGATTTTGATACTCAAGGAGCAAAAGAACTTCTTTTTAATGGGGTTAGATGGGCAAGTGGGAGTAGATATGAACCCAAGGAAAATACATTGAGCGCTGTCTATGATTGAGTAATAGAGTAAACTTGAAAGACTTTTTTTTGATTACTTCTTACCTAATGGATATATTTCTTGACTTATAAAATTAGTTGGGAAATTTTCATCATTTTCAAATCCTAGTTCAATATCTCTACCGTTAGACGGAATATAATTGGTCTTAAAGAGATAATCCCAAATACTTAAAGTTAACCCGAAATTAACACCAAATTTATTTGGAACTTTTTTTCCATGATGCCAAATATGCATTTGAGGATTATTAAAAATATATTTTAAAACCCCCAAAGGGATTTTAATATTACTGTGGTTAAAATGACCCATTGCTAAAGTGAATAAATGCACTAAAATAAAATCATCAATACCAAAGCCAATTAGTGCTAAAGGAATGTATTCTAGAGTTCTATATACAATAGTCTCCATCCAATGATATCTAAGATGTGCTGCAAAACCCATTTCTTTGACAGAGTGATGAACTTTATGGAAATTCCATAAAAATGGAATGCGATGTAATAACCTATGAATAAAATATTGAATAAAATCTCGTGTTAAAAACAAGATGAGCAACTGACTCCAATAAGGGAAGGTTTCGATGTTAAAAAAAGTTAGATTATTAATACCTATGGCTATTAAAACATTGTTAAAGAATGTTACTGCAACATTCGAAAGGGCATTATAAACAATTAATGAAAACAAGAAAAAATTAAAAAACATGTAGAAGCTGTCTAGCCAAAAATCTTTTCTGATTTTATTTTGATTTTTTCTCCAAGGTATTACTACTTCTAAAAACCAAAACACAAGTGATATACTAATGAGCCAATAAAAGTAATTGCCCCAATGAGGATTGAGGATTTCCCTGGCTAAATATTGTGAATAGCCAGAAAATGAATCTTTAATGATGCTTAGGTATGTGTCCATTTTAAAATTTATAGCTTTTAACAACAGCCACCTCCATCATAATGAAAAGTAGATTTAGAAAAGTAGATGTCATCTCTATTTAAGTTTTTTAATGCTGAAGCTGTTTTGTCACAGATAGCCAAGGGTTGATTTTTTAATAAAGTATGTCCTACACCATCATCAAAAAAATCATCATCACCATAGTAAATTGCAGCTTTTCCAGTAAAAACGCATGGTCCATCTTTTGGCATTGGATCTTTAATTGCAGCAACTTCAATAGATTCTATATAAATCAATTCATCTGTTGGATAATTTTTTGGATCTAAAATTCTATAAGGTTTACGAGCTCTAATCTCAATAGTTCCAAAACCAGCATCAGTTAATGCTTTTACATATTCATTAATAGGTAAACTTCCACTCAAACAGAGTGCACGTAAACGCTCCTCATTGCGCAATTTATTATTCATGGGTTGTTCGCAAGTAGGATCGCTCATTACCAAACGACCATGGGGTTTTAGCACCCGATACATTTCAGCAATTGCTTTTTTTAAATCATCAGATTTAAAGATATTAAACAGACAGTTTTGGGCAGCAACATCAATCGAATTATTTTCTACAGGTAAGTTCAAAGCATCACCTTTTCGAAGGTCCACAAAATTAGTTCTAAACCAAGGATTCATTTCTTCAGCTTCGATAAAATTCTTTCGAGATGCTGCTAACATTTCATCAACTACATCTATTCCAATAACACCACCTTCCTGCCTATTGAAATAACTAAATTGTAATAATTCCATACCACCACCTACACCAACATATAGCATTTTTGGGTTATTGGTTAAATCTCGAGCATGCACTGTAGAACCACAACCATAGTTCATTTCTTGCATAATTCTTGGAATTTTTAATCCTGGTAATTCCCAAATAGGATTTGTTGTGCAACAAAGTCCAATATCAGGGGTTAATGCAGCTTCTTTGTATACGTTGTGCGTAGTTTCTAAGTAACTCATAATTCTTTTATCAATTCTTTAAACAATATAATCATTTTAGGTTCTGCTTTTCCTGCTATTTTAATGATTTCCTCGATGTTTACGGGAGCTAAATTCTTTGGATCACATTCGTCTGTTAACACTGAAATTGCAGCACATGTCAAATTTAAATGTTTGGCAACAATAACTTCAGGTACTGTGCTCATTCCAACAGCATCAACTTCCAAAATTTGAAGCATTCTGTATTCAGCTCTAGTTTCTAATTGTGGACCAAAAACGCCGGCATAAACTCCTTCTTGAAGCTTTATGTCGTTTTGTTTGGCAATTGATTTCAGTACCTCATTAATTTTTTTGGAATAAGGTTCTGACATGTCTGCAAAACGTTCTCCAAATTCACCAACTTCAGCAAATGCTAAAGGCGAGTTTCCTTGCAAATTGAGATGATCATCAATTAGCATTATATCTCCTTTTTTATAGGATAAATTGATGGCTCCTGCTGCATTGGAAATTAATAACGTATTAATTCCTAATTGTTCCATTGTTCTAATACCATAGGTTACCTCCCAATGATTATATCCTTCGTAAAGATGAAATCTACCAGACATGACAATCACTTTTTTTCCTGAAAGTATTCCGTATACTAATTTTCCAGAATGAAATTCTACAGTTGCATTTGGAAAATGCGGAATGTCTGTGTAAGCAACTTCCTGTTCAATAACTATTTCATTAATTAATAGCCCTAAACCTGTACCTAATACAATTCCAATTTCTGGATTTTGAAACCCTTTCAATTTCAAAAAATCTATGGTTTCTTTTAGTTGTTGTTTTTTCATCTAGGTTTTAAGAATTTAGTAAAAGCAGAATGGTTTTTGATGTCTTCGATCACATCAATGTCATTTAACATTGGTAACAAATGTACATCAACTTTTTCTAAATTTTTTAAAGTATCTTCTCTCACAGTTGAGGTTCCCCAGTTTTTATTTTCAAAGATTTTTAGGTGCAATTTTTTTAGACCAATTAGATAATAACCTCCGTCTGTAGCAGGGCCAATAACAACATCATTTTTATCTAATTTTTTGAAAGCATCATTGATATGAGAAGGTTTTAAATCAAATAAATCACTACCAATAACGATTACTTTTTCATAGTTGTTTTTAAAACTCTCGTCAATAGCATTTTTCATCTTTTCTCCAAGATCACTACCAAATTGTTCTCTTTTTTGATAATTGGATCGATTCCATAGATCATTTTCTGTAATTTTTTCAGAATAGTAAACTTTCTTATCACAAGATATATTTTTAGTTACCTCTTTAGTTTTTTGTAATAAAAAATGATAAATGTCTAAAGCTGTTTTATTTCCAACGGATTTTGCCAAACGTGTTTTTACTTTTCCTAATTTTGGATTTCGGGTAAAAATTATTAAAAGATTTTTAGAATTCATTACGCGACAACTCCTTGACAACTACTTCCTGCTCCAGCAGTGCAACCATAGCAATGCTGATTGATAATAATATTTCTATTTTGCAACAGTTTCTCGTTATATTCTGATATGTGGTTTACTTTACTAGCTACTTTTAAGTTGAGCATTTGATTAAAATCACAATCAAAGAGCCATCCATCCCAGCTTACAGAAAGTGTATTGGTACACATTACATTTTTTACAGCCTCGGGGTTATAAGCCTCTACCAATGAATACATGTAGTCTTCATAATTTTCCGAAGCAATTAAATAATCTAAGAATCTACTAATAGGTAAATTTGTTATGGCAAATAAAGAATTGAAATTGATATTAAATTCTTTTTTAAGCGCCTTTTTGAAATCATTTTCTAAAGCCTTTTGATCTCCCGGTAAAAAAGCACCTGATGGATTGTAAACTAAATCAAGTTTTAAGTCACTTGCTGGAATTCCATAACCTACAGCATTTAATTCTTGAAGAGCTTTTATAGATTTGTCAAACACTCCATCACCTCGTTGCTTGTCTGTTTTTCCTCTCGTCCAATGAGGCATAGAGCTCACTATATGAATGTTGTGCTTTTTAAAGAAATTTGGTAAATCATAGAATTTTTTATTGGCTCTTATAATTGTTAGATTAGAGCGAACAATAAAATCGTTGATGCCTACCTTGGCAGCCTCTTCAACAAACCATTTAAAGTTTGGATTCATTTCTGGAGCTCCACCTGTCAAATCAAGTGTGTGTGCTCCTGTTTTTTTGATGACATTCAAACATTCTTGCATGGTCTTTTTAGTCATAATTTCCTTTCTGTCCGGACCAGCATCAACATGGCAATGGGCACAAACTTGATTACACATATAGCCCAAGTTAATTTGTAAAACTTCTAATTTCTTAGGACGTAATGGAAATTGATTTGTGACTGCTATTTTTTTTGCAAATGTTGGTAATTCTCCATTAGAAAATTGTCCGTTGGATAAAATCTCTAGTTGTCTTTTTGTATTGGCTAGATCATTGTTTCTAGCTAAAAGTGATTTTTTACTCATGTTACATTTCTAATTTATTCACTTTGTTCATCATTTGAACTCCGTGCACTAAAGTAGCGCCACTCTTAATGGCGGCACCCACATGAACAGCCTCCATCATTTCTTCTTTTGTAATCCCTCGTTGTAATCCGTCTTTTGTATAGGCATCTATACAATAGGGGCATTGCTCTGTATGAGCTACTGCTAACGCTATCAATGATTTTTCACGAGCAGTTAGAGCACCCTCCTCAAATACTTTTCCATAATACTCAAAGAATTTATTTCCAAGTTCTTCACTCCATTCTGTAATGTTACCAAATTTTCGTAAATCGGCAGGGTTATAATATGTTTTAGACATAAAAAATTTATTTAATGTTCAATCTCCAGTCGTAAGTTAGGTATTTTATGCTTGCTTTTTCACTTACTTTTATACTTGCATATTTATTTAAATAATCTACTATTGTTCCATTTTTTGTAAAATCAATGGAAAACCAATCAAATATTTTTGATAGTTCTAATTTATTTTCACTTATTTTATTTCTATTACCATTGTTTATAAACTCTAGCATTAAATTGTCTAAAGCGGTTTCTATATTATCCTCGGAAAAAGCAAAGTTTCCTAATTTTGGACAAGATATAGAAGCACAATTAATACCCACATGAATTCTGGGATCATTAAATTTTTTCCTTAAGATTTCATGCTCAATCCAGTCTAGTGTGTAATTTTTTTCACCAATTTTAATAAAAGGAATCTTCCAAACTACTTTACCTTTTTTTTTGATTTCTTTAATGCTCTTTATAGGATAGTTATTTAAAATAATTTTAATAGTGTATGCATTGTAGGTGTTAAGCCAATAAGCCTTTTGTTTATTTAAAGACCAATTCTCAGAGGGTTTAGTCGTTTGCAAAAATATTAAATAATCATCTAAGAGTGCTTCGTTTTTTTTTAAAGATTGATAATCTACCATTCCATTTTCATCAACATTTTTGTTTAGTAAATTATCAAAAATAATGGTTTGACCTTGCATCGAAATAAAGATCAACATGCAGGTCAATGTTATAAATTTAGTTTTTAATATATCATTTAGATATAAATTTGTAGTCAGTTTATATTTCATAAAACAAATTTAAATTTCTATTTCTTCTCCTATTTTTAAATTAAAATGTTTTCTAAATGAAAAGACAATAACGTATAAAATAGGGGTGTCTAATGCAGCTATCATCATTTTAAAAATAACCCCACTAACTAATAATCCATAAAATTTATCCCAAGCAATAATGTCAAAAGAACAGAGCAAAATCAAAACAGTTAGTGTATCTATAATTTGAGATGAAAAGGTTGAAAAATTATTTCGTAACCACAGGTGTTTTCCTTTTGTGAGAGTTTTCCAGAAATGATATACTCTAATATCTATAAACTGAGCAAATAAGTATGCCATCATAGAAGCCAAAACTGCTAAGGGAGCAGCGCCAAAAACTTCAGTAAAAGTATTGTCATTAACCACAGACCAAGAAGTAGATGGGGTAGCCATGGAGACATAAACAATTCCTAAAGAAAAGAATGAGGCAAAAATACCTGCAATAACAACATGGTTAGCTTTCTTTTTACCATAAATTTCTGATAAGACATCTGTGATTAAAAAAGTAATAGGATAAGGTAATAAGCCTACAGACACTTCAAATAATTTAACACCAAAAACCTCAGCATCAAATGGATACCAATAAAAAAATTTTTGAAAAACTAAATTGGAAGTTACCAATGAAGCAATAAATAGAGATGCTAAAATTAGATAAATGATTTGAGCTTGAGATTTTTTTTGTGAAACCATACAAACGAATTTACTAATTATTTATCATTACAAACTCAAGTGATTTAAACTATTTGTTAAGATTTTTTTTGGCTTATTAAAAGTCTTCGTAATCAGATAAGAAATACTTATTTTTGTGCCCATAACTTAAGAAATTTGACTGAAATGAAAGCATATATTTTTCCAGGCCAAGGAGCTCAATTTACAGGAATGGGTTTAGACTTATACACTAATTCCAAAATGGCTCATGAACTTTTTGAACAGGCTAATGAAATTTTAGGATTTCGTATAACTGACATTATGTTTGAAGGAACTACAGATCAATTAAAACAAACCAATGTCACTCAGCCGGCCATTTTTCTTCACTCGGTAATTTTAGCAAAAGTTATGGGTAATTCTTTTCAGCCAGAAATGGTTGCTGGACATTCTTTAGGTGAAATTTCTGCCTTAGTAGCTGCAGACGTTTTATCATTTGAAGATGGACTTCAGTTGGTTTCTAAACGGGCTTCAGCAATGCAAAAAGCGTGTGAAATCAGCCCTTCAACTATGGCTGCGGTTTTAGGTTTAGAGGATCAAATTGTTGAGCAAATATGTCAAGCTATTGATGGAGTAGTTGTGGCTGCAAATTACAACTGTCCGGGTCAATTGGTAATTTCAGGTGAAGTTTCAGCCATTCAAAAAGCCTGTGAATTATTAACTGAAAAAGGGGCAAGAAGGGCGCTTATTTTACCTGTCGGAGGTGCTTTTCACTCTCCAATGATGGAACCTGCAAGAGAGGAATTAGCTGCTGCTATTAAAGAAACTCAATTTAATGAGCCTGCCTGCCCAGTTTATCAAAATGTGACTGCAAGTGCAGTAACGTCAGCTACTGAAATTAAAGAGAATTTAATGAAACAATTAACGGCTCCTGTCAAATGGACACAATCCATTCAATCAATGATTGTCGACGGTGGAACACAGTTTATTGAGGTTGGGCCAGGTAAGGTGTTACAAGGCTTAATGCGAAAGATAGATAGAAGTGTTGAGGCAACTGGTGCTAGTTTTGAATAATCAGGTATTATTGTTTTAATTGCCATTGCCAAGCAGCTAATAATGCTTCATCTAATGTTTTTTCTGTTTTCCAACCCAATTCAACTTTAGCTAAAGTAGTGTCTGCATAGGCAGAGGTAATATCCCCCTCTCTTCTATCAACAATTTTGTAGTTAAGTTTAATCTTGGAAACCTTTTCAAAGGCTTGAATAACCTCTAAAACGGAACTCCCTGTTCCTGTTCCAACATTAAAAACTTCAAAATCTTTTTTATTATTATTTTTTAATAATCTTTCTAAAGCAGCTATGTGAGCCTTAGCCAAATCTACAACATGTATATAATCACGAACAGCTGTGCCATCTTTGGTAGGGTAGTCGTTTCCAAAAACAGATAACTCTTTTCTAATGCCAGCTGCAGTTTGTGTTACAAATGGAATTAAATTTTGAGGAACTCCTAGTGGTAATTCTCCTATTTGAGCTGATTCATGAGCCCCAATTGGATTAAAATACCTCAGAGCAATTGCTTTTAAGCCATTTGCTTTACAACTTTCTTTAACAATCTCCTCACCAATTTGTTTGGTATTTCCGTAAGGAGATTCTGCAGGTTTAGTGGGTGCATTTTCTGTAATAGGTAAATTATCTGCTTGACCATATACGGTACATGAAGAGCTAAAAATAAAGTTAGATAACTTATATTTTTTCATCTCTTTGAGAAGATATACTAGGGTGCTTATATTGTTTTCGTAATATAATAATGGATTTTTTACGCTTTCTCCAACTGCTTTTGATGCAGCGAAATGGATAACACCATTTATTGTATTGTTTTTAAAAAAATCTTCAACTGCTATTTTATTACGTAAATCAATATTGAAATATGAGGGTTTTATCCCTGTTATAGCAATGATACTTTCTAAAACTTCAATTTTTGAATTGTATAAATTATCAATAATAACAACTTCATAACCTGCTAGTTGAAGTTCAACAACAGTATGAGAGCCGATAAAGCCTAAACCTCCTGTTACTAATATTTTTCTCATATGGTGATTTTTCAACATTTAATTATCCTACAAAATTATTGATTGTTTTTGTAATAAAAGCCAACTGTTCTTCATCTAGTTCTGTGTGCATTGGTAGGGAAATTACCGTTTCAATTAATTTATTAGTTGTGGTAAAGTCATCTTCTTTATACCGACTGTCTTGATATGCCTTCTGAGCGTGTAACGGCACTGGATAATAGATAGCATTTGGAATTCCATTATCTAATAAATATTGGTGTAATTCATTACGTTTACCATTGGTTATTTTGATCGTGTATTGATGAAATACATGACAGTCACAAGAGTCACAAATCTCTCCACAATTTTCTTTTGCATTCGATTTTGTGGTTGGTGTAATAATGTTAGCATTATGAGAAAATGCATTGTTATAGTATCTAGCTGCGTCTCTTCTAGCATCACAATATTTATCTAATAAAGGCAACTTAGTTTTTAAAACCGCTGCTTGGATACTATCTAATCTTGAGTTTACACCTACTACATCATGATAATAGCGTTTATACATTCCATGATTCACCATTCCACGTATGGTATGAGCTAAATCATCATCATTGGTGAAAATTGCACCACCATCACCATAGCAACCTAAGTTCTTTGACGGGAAAAAGGATGTGGTTCCTACATGACCAATAGTTCCAACTTTTTTCTTGCTACCGTCTTTAAAAGTATAGCTAGCACCAATAGCTTGGGCTGTATCTTCAATAACAAATAAGTTATTTTTTTTAGCAATTTCCATTACTGCATCCATATTGGCACACAATCCGAATAAATGTACTGGAACAATGGCTTTTGTTTTTGGAGTGATGGCTTTTTTTAGGGCATCAATATCTATGTTAAAGGTATCTGGTTCCACATCAATCAATACAGGGGTTAATTTCAACAAGGCAATTACTTCAACAGTGGCTGCAAAAGTAAAATCTACAGTAATCACTTCATCACCTTGTTCAAGTCCCAAGCCCATCATGGCTATTTGTAATGCGTCGGTTCCGTTTGCACAAGGAATAACGTGTTTTACAGACAAATAGTTCTCTAAATCTGCCTGAAATTGATGCACATATGGGCCATTAATGTATGCAGAGGAATTCAAAACTTCTTCAATAGAGGAGTCAATAGTTTTTTTGATATTTGAGTACTGACCTTGAAGATCAACCATCTGAATTTTTTTCATTGTTACAGGTTTTCTAAGGTTCAAAAATACAATATAAATCTGTTATCTTTGGTCAAAATTAAATTTATCAGAATGAAAATCCTCTTAAAAATTATTAAAATAGTAGGCATAACCTGTGGTTTAATTTTTGTCGCAGTATGGTTATATTCAAGAACACTACAACCAACTTACAATGGAGAATTATCATTAAATAATCTCTCGGAAGATGTTAGCGTTCATTTTGATGATAATGGAGTGCCTCACATAAATGCACAATCTCAAAAAGATGCTTACACTGCCCTAGGTTATGTTCACGCTCAAGATAGATTATGGCAAATGGAACTTATTAGAAGAATAGCTCCAGGAAGATTGTCAGAACTTTTTGGAAAAGATTTATTAGATACAGATGTCTTTTTTTCTGGTCTAGGAATAGAGGAGGCTGCAGCTATTGCAATTAATAATTTAGATATAAATTCAGAAGCTTATTTATTGGCTCATGCTTATTTAGATGGTATTAATCAATACATAGAAAAAGGAAAAACACCTTTAGAATTTTCTTTAGTAGGAGTTAAAAAAGAAAAATATACGATTAAAGATATCTATAATGTATTAGGTTATATGTCTTTTAGTTTTGCTGTAGCTCATAAAACAGATCCTTTATTAACGGAAATCAAAGAAAAATTAGGGAACCTATATTTAGATGAAATCTTAGGATCTCATCCAGAAAACTTAACCATCAACAGAACAGATAGTATTTCTAAAATACATGCAAAATTTTCAAAAAGCGTGAGTCTTATTATGGATAAAATGCCAGTCTCTCCATTAATTGGAAGTAATTCATGGGTTATTGGAGCAGATAAAACAAAAAATGGAAAAGTTATTTTTGCTAACGATCCTCACATCGGGTTTTCACAACCTTCTGTTTGGTATCAAAATCATATTACAACACCAGATTTTGAAATGTATGGTTTTAATTTAGCATTAATGCCTTATCCACTTTTAGGTCATAATAGAAATTACGCTTATGGTTTAACGATGTTGGCAAATGATGACTTAAACTTTTATACTGAAGAAAACAACCCAGATAATCCTTCTGAATACAAAACAAAAGGGGGGTTTAAAAAATATGAAGTTCTAATAAAGACGATCAAGGTTAAAGATGCAGCCGATACTACTTTCCAAGTAAAAATTAGCCAACATGGCCCAATAATGAATGGATTAATCAAACATATTGATGAAGACCAGCCAATTGCTATGAATTGGATTTATACAAAATTAAAAAATGAGATGTTAGCTGTCTCTTATGGAATGACTCATGCTGAATCGCTGGAAGATTTTAAAGTATCTGTAAGTAAAATTCATGCTCCTGGACTAAATGTAATGTATGGTGATAGTCAAGACAATATTGCTTGGTTTGCGTCTGCAAAATTATACCAATTAAGAGAGGGTTTGTCTTCTAAAACGTATCTGAATGGTGCTTCTGGAGAAGATGAAATTATTGAGTTCTTAGATTTTGAAGAGAATCCAAAGGCAATAAATCCTAAGTGGAATTATGTGTATTCTGCAAACCATCAACCAGATTCTGTTCGAGGGAAATTGTATCCAGGATATTATCAACCAGAAAATAGATCAAAAAGAATTGTTACGCTTTTAGAAGCAAAAGATGATTTCACCAAAGGAGATGTTGCGGAAATGTTGTTTGACGTTACGTCATCTTTAGATCATATTTTTGCAAGAGATTTACTGTCATTTTTATCTAAAAATGAGTTAAGTGATTCGGAAATTGAAGCTTATGAAATACTAAAAAACTGGGAAGGAGAATACTTGATGACATCAGTTGGCCCTGTAATTTATAATCGATTTTTATTTGAATTCCTTAAGAATACATTCAAAGATGAAACAGGCGATGCCTTTAATCTCTTTATAAATTCACAACTCCAAGATCAGGTATTGCCTGTTCAAATAGCTAGAGAACAATCTGTTTGGTGGGACAATATAGAAACAAAGGATGTAGTAGAAACGAAACAAGAAATCATTTTAAAATCTTATAGGAATAGTATAGCTTTTTTGAAAAAACAATTAGGAGATGATGTAAATAAATGGAATTGGAATCGGGTTATTTCTGTAGAGCATGAACATGCCATTGGAAAAGCAGGTGGGGTTTTAAGAGGTTTTTTTAATGTAGGTCCTTTTAAAACTGCTGGAGGAAACGAAGTGATTAATAACCAGATTTTTAAATTAGATAGTACTGGATTTTATAAAGTTACTGCAGGACCATCTACTCGAAGAGTTGTAGATTTTTCAGATATAGAAAATGGGTTAAGCATCATTCCAACAGGGCAATCCGGAAATGTATTTAGTCCATATTATAAAGATCAGGCTCAAAAATACTTGAAAGGTGATTTTATAAAAATGGAATTGAATCCATCCGAGATTTTAAAGAGTGAAAATCGATTAATTTTTAAGAGAAAGGGAAATTAAATTTCTTTATAAACTTCTCCAAAAGGAATTCTAAAGCGTTCCCCATAGACACCTTCTGGTTTTCTAATACCACAAGAAACAATCATATTTATTTCCGCACCTCGTGGCAAGTTTAGAACTTTCTTTACTCGCCAAGTGTCAGAACCCTCCATTGGGCAAGTGTCATAACCCTCAGCAGCCATGCTTAGCATGAAATTTTCAGCAGCTAGCGCACAAGTCTTGTGAGCAACTATTCTCATATCACTATTTCTAACTTCTCTAAAAATAGGTTTAAAAAGTCCGATTACTAAAATCATTAGATATTTTAAAAACCCAAAAATTCCTAAAAAATCACTGTAGGCAAATGGAATTAATTTTCCATAGTAATTTCTACTTACCTTTTCTCTACTGCTTTGTTCAGACTTTGGTTTTGGCGGAAAAATGCGATCAATCATTTGTAAGTTTGAGTTTTTTCTTTTTTTCCAGAGATCTTTTCGTGTCACAAAAATCACCAGTTCTTCAGCTGTTCTAGCTGCATTTTGATTAAAACACAAAGGGGCTATTTTTTGAATGGCTTCCTTGGAGGTGATGTGATAGAATTCCCAAAGCTGCATATTGCTACTATTTGGAGCTAATGAAGCTTGATAAATACATTTTTTTACAAGTGCACTATCTATTTTTTTTTCAGGATCATAGATTCTAACGGATCTACGATAATTAATCGCGTCCTCTACTGTTTTTTGTGTCATAAAATATAATTAGTTTACCAGCCTTTTCTGAAGTCTCTTTTAATGAATTGATTAGCCATGTCAAAATTTGTAATTTTCATATTTTCTCCATCCCAAAGAAGTTTCTTTCTTCTACCTGGAAAGTTATATCTATTTTCAATTTTTTCATGGAGTAGAGCTGATCTAATAGCCAAATTCCCCATTAATACAGTTTCGGTTAATGGTCCCGCTTGAGACAAAGGTGAGCTAGTATATGCGCCATATCCTTCTTTACAAGCGTTAATCCATTGTGCTTGATGCCCGCTCATTCCATTAGCTACAAACGAAGCCATATTTTTAACTTCAGGGACCTCAGCACCATCGTTTAAAAATACTTTGGGGTTAGATCCGTAAGTTCCACAGATTAAAATTCCTTTAGAACCTTTCATAATTACCCCACCACCCCAGTCACCTAGTGGCTCATTGGCAGGAAGAAGATCTGGTCTTTCTGGCTCTATTCCTCCATCATACCAATGAAGTTCTACAGCAGGCATATTACCTCTTTTAGGAAACTCTAAATGAATAACTGAAGAGGCAGGAGGTGTTTCGTCATAGACAACTTCCTCAAAAAAATCTTGATAGGTATTTGTAATACTGCATTCAACTGAAGTTGGGTAACCAAGTTTTAAAGCTCTGAAGGGCACGTCTATTAAATGACACCCCATATCTCCTAGAGCACCTGTACCATAATCCCAATAACCTCTCCAACGAGTAGGCATAAAAGCTTCATGATACGCTCTCCAAGGTGCAGTTCCTAACCATAGGTTCCAATCAATTTCTTTAGGAACAGGCATGGTGTCTTTTGGAACGGGTATTCCTTGTGGCCAAACAGGTCTATTTGTCCATGCGTGAACTTCTTTAACTTCACCAATAATTCCTTCTTGAACAACAGCATCAATCCACCTTGTTCCATCTCCACTAGCCCCTTGATTTCCCATTTGGGTCACCAATTTTTTACTTACTGCCATTTCTGTAAGCTTCCTTGCTTCCCAAATATCATGAGTTAAAGGTTTTTCTATATACATATGCTTACCCAAATCCATTGCAGCCATAGATTGAACATAATGCATATGATCTGCAGAACTTACAATAACAGCATCGATATCTTTGTGATGCTTTTCAAGCATATCTCTATAATCTCTCATGTATGGAGCCTCAGGAAATTGTTCTCTTATAGTTTTAGCTCTTCTATCATCTACATCACAAAGAGCTACTATATTAGCATTATTTGAGGCAAAACTGTTGGTCAAATTCCCAGCTCCCCTTCCTCCAATACCTATGGCAGCAATCCCTAACTTATCACTTGGTGGAGTGAAACCACGTCCAAGAACATGTCTTGGTACAATAAAAAATGCTGCAGAGCCTGCTATAGTTTTTTTAAGAAATTTTCTTCTGGTAGTCATATCAAAAATATATTTAAAATAATGTTTCTAAATATAATCATTCCATACATGCATTCCAAATTACTTCATTTGGAGTTGGAGCTATAATTGTGATTATTTTTTTTGATATGGGGTGAGTAAAATTTATTTTTCTAGCGTGTAAGTGAATGCTTCCATCTTTGTTGCTTCTTGAAGCACCATATTTCAGATCTCCTTTGATTGGGCTTCCAATAAAAGAAAGTTGCGCTCTAATTTGATGGTGCCTACCTGTTTCTAAATCAATTTCTAAAAGTGAATAATTCTCTAAAATTTTTATAGTTGTGTAATGAAGAGTGGCTTTTTTACTTCCCTTAGTTTCTTTTTTAAAAACAGTAGACTTATTGTTCTTAGGATTTTTTTTTAGAAAATGTATTAAACTATCCTTTGTCTTTTTTGGATTGTTTTTTATTACTGCCCAATATGTTTTTGAAATTAATCTATCGCGAAGCATCTTGTTTAATCTCTCAAGTGCTTTTGAAGTTCTTGCAAAAATAATAATTCCAGATGTAGGTCTATCTAATCTATGAACTACTCCTAAAAACACTTCACCTGGCTTGTTGTATTTTTCTTTTATATACTCTTTTACAACATCACTTAAAGGTTTGTCTCCGGTTTTATCACCTTGAACAATATCACTTGATTTTTTATTGACTATCACTAAGTGATTGTCTTCAAAAAGAACCTCTAAGTTGTCTTTTGTAGAGTGCATAATTATTTAAAATTACTAGCAACATCTTCATTTACAGTAGCTATAAAATTCAAAAAATCATCTTTTCCTAAACTGCTAGATGATGAGGTGATGAAAGAGGTTGGAAGTGTTTCCCAAGTGTTTAATAATTTCTTCTTATAAGAAACAATTTGTTTATTTAGCTTAGAGCTTCCTAGTTTATCAGCCTTTGTAAAAACAATACAAAAAGGGATCTGATTATTGCCTAAGAAATTCATAAATTCAAGATCGATCTTTTGAGGGTCATGTCTAGAATCTATTAAAACAAAAGTACAAACAAGCTGCTCTCTTTCTTTAAAGTAATTTTCAATAAAATATTGAAAAATTGTTCGTTTTTTTTTGGAAATTTTAGCATACCCATAACCTGGTAAATCCACCAAAAACCAAGTATCATTTATTTTAAAATGATTAATAAGTTGTGTTTTTCCTGGTTTTCCTGAAGTTTTTGCTAAGTCTTTACGACCCATTAACATATTAATTAACGAGGATTTTCCGACATTAGATCTTCCAATAAAAGCATATTCTGGAATTCTATCTTTTGGAGCTTTTGTAACATTACTGTTACTCATGATAAACTCTGCGGATTTAATTTTCATGAATTAGATATTTCTTGAGGTAAACCAAGATTCTAAAATTTGATTGAATTCCTCAGGTTTTTCCATCATTGCAGCATGTCCACAATTGTCAATCCAAAATAAGTCAGAATTGGGTAATAGATTGTGAAAGTCATTTGCTACATCTGGAGGTGTAACTGAATCTTGCTTACCCCATATTAAGCATGTTGGTTGTTTTATGTGAGGTAAATCACCTGCCATGTTGTGTCTGATGGCGCTTTTGGCAATGGTTAATGTCTTTAGTACTGTGATTCGGTTGTTAACAATTCCATATACTTGGTCTACAAGTTCTTTTGTAGCAATAGCCGGATCGTAAAAAACATCTCTAGTTTTTTGTTCTATATATTCGTAACTTCCTCTTTTAGGGTAGCTGTCGCCCATTGCTTTTTCATATAAACCTGAACTCCCAGTAAGTACTAGAGAATGTACATATTTAGGGTGATTTTTCGTGAAATAAAGTGCTATATGACCACCTAAAGAATTTCCTAATAGAGTTACATTTTTTAACCCTTTAAACTCAATAAATTCGTGTAGAAAGTTTGTTAAATTTTTAACATTAGTTTTAAGTAATGGTAAAGTATACAATGGCAATTCCGGAATTAAAACTTTATATCCTTTATCTGAAAAATATTGAAAAGTTTTATCGAAATTACTCAAAGCACCCATCAGCCCATGAAGAACTATCAATGGCCTTCCTTCTCCTGCTTCAGCATATGTAAACTCCCCCTCAGTCTTTAAGCTTTCAGTCATTTTTTATTTGGTTAGGCTTAAAGGCAAATGTAGTTATTTTTTATGACAAATAAATTGAACTTGAAACATGTGATGAATCACTTTATTGCGCTCAAAATTTGTCAAAAAAATACAATCTAAATTAATACTTATCAACAAAGTGGTAAAAAGTGGTAAAAAGTGGTAAATAATTTTTATTTTTGACTTCAAGCCCAAAACAAATCAATTGATAAATTTAATAGGAACATATGAGTGTAAGGCAGATGCTAAAGGTAGATTGATGATTTCATCTGCTTTTAAAAAGCAATTGTCGCCTATTTTACAGGAAGGATTTGTTCTAAAGCGAGCTGTTTTTCAGCCTTGTTTAGAGTTGTATCCAATGCAGGAGTGGAATGAAGTTATGCTTAAGGTAAATAGCTTAAATCGATTTGTCAAGAAGAACAACGATTTTATTAGAAGATTTACTGCTGGTGTAAGGGTGATAGAATTAGATGCATCTGGTAGGCTATTAATTCCAAAAGACTTATGTCAATTTGCAGGGATTAAGAAGCAAATCGTCTTGTCCTCTGCAATCAATATTATAGAAATTTGGGATAAAGATAATTATGAGAAGACAATAGATGATGCGGCTACAGACTTTGCATCATTAGCAGAAGAGGTAATGGGTAATACTGATAAAGATGGAGTATCATAATCCGGTATTGTTGCATGATAGTATTGACGCTTTAGCAATAAAGAAAGATGGTGTTTATGTTGACGTTACTTTTGGCGGTGGTGGACATTCTAGAGAAATTTTAAGTCGTTTAGGGGTAACCGGTAAGCTATTTGCTTTTGACCAAGATTTAGATGCAAAAAGAAATAAAATTGAGGATAATCGATTTGTTTTAATCGAAGAGAACTTTAGACATATCGGTAGGTTCTTGAAATTCTATGGAGTAAAAAAAGTAGACGGAATTTTGGCAGACTTAGGGGTGTCATCTCATCAATTTGATGAGGCCGAAAGGGGTTTTTCTACCCGTTTCGATGGTGAGCTAGATATGAGAATGAATCAAAGTTCAAAAATGTCTGCAAAGAAAATCATCAATACCTATACTGAAGAGATGTTGGCAAAGATCTTGTTTATGTATGGTGAACTAAGAAATTCAAGAGCGATTGCCCATACAATTGTAGAGGCAAGAGCAGATGGTGTCATAGAGACTAGTTTTCAGTTAAGAAAATTATTGCAAAAATTTTTACCCAAAGCGAAAGCGCATAAAATATTAGCTCAGATTTTTCAAGCCATAAGAATTGAAGTAAACGAGGAGTTGGAGGTTTTGAAAGAGTTTTTAATTCAAACACCAAATTTACTTACGCCAGAGGGTAGGCTGAGTATTATTTCTTATCATTCTTTAGAAGATAGATTAGTAAAAAGATTTATTAGAACAGGTTTGTTTGATGGTGAGCCGGAAAAAGACTTTTTTGGAAACATTGATGTTCCTTTAATGAAATTAGGAAAGTTAATTATTCCAAATAAAGAAGAGATTAAAAAAAATAATAGAGCCCGAAGTGCCAAATTAAGAGTGGCTAAATTAAAAACATAATGTTAAAGGTAAAAGAAAGTTTGTACGAGCTTTTAAAAGGAGGTTTTCTAATTGATGAATCATCTTTTAAGAATTGGCGAATGATGTTTTTTATAGTAGCACTTTTATTAATAATGATTTCTAGTGCTCACAGTACCGATAAAAAGGTGATTGAAATTTCAAAATTAAATAAACAAAAAAGAGAATTAAGAGCAGAATATATAGATACTCAAACAACATTAATGCGAATGAAAATGGAATCTAGCATTCGTCAAAAGGCAAAAAAATTGGGATTACAGCCCTCAAAGAATCCGCCAAAGAGAATAAAAATAATTAATAACGAATAAAAATTTAATCACCTTGATAAGTTATAAAAAAAGCATACTTACTAAATTCTACATTGTAGCTGCTTTTATGACGATTCTTCTATCCTTAATCATATTTAGAATCATAGACATTCAATATTTGCAGGGTGACAAATACATCAAAATTTCCAAAGAACTTACTAGAAAACCATTTACTATTAATGCCAATAAAGGAAATGTATATGCTTCAGATGGAAATTTGCTAGCAACATCAATGTCAAAATTTACCATCAGAATGGATGTAATGTCTGTAGATGCTGAAATTTTCAATAAAGACGTAGTTGAATTATCTAAATCGTTAGCAAATTTTTTAGGGAAATCACCTGGTTTTTTTGAAAAAAAATTAAGGGATGCAAGAAAGTTTAGGAACAGGTATCTGTTGATTGCAAAAGACCTCGGTTATAATGATTATGTGAAAATTAAAAAATTTCCAATTTTTAAATTAGGAGTCTACAGAGGTGGTTTTATTGCAGAACAAAAAACAATAAGAACTCATCCTATTGGTAAGATTGCAGAAAGAACAATTGGATATCATGATGCTAGAGGTGAGGCAGGAATTGAAGGAGCTTTTAGTGAATATTTAAAAGGTGAGGATGGTTTACGGTGGAAACAAAAAATAGCAAAAGGACAATGGAAACCTATTAATGATGTCAATGAAAAAGAGCCAATAGACGGCCATGATGTTGTTACGACTCTAGATGTAAATATTCAAGATATCACCCATCATGCATTGCTTCGTCAATTAGAATATTTTGAAGCAGAACATGGCTGTGCTGTTGTAATGGAAACTTCAACTGGGGAAATTAAAGCAATTTCAAACTTAGGCCGAACTTCTAAAGGTAAATATTACGAAAAAAGAAATTATGCAGTTTGGGAATCTCATGAACCTGGATCAACATTCAAGTTAGCTAGTCTTATGGCAGCTTTGGATGATAAAAAGATAGACACATCAACTGTTGTGGATACAGAAAAAGGGAGAATATATATTCATGGAAAGAAAGTAGAGGATTCTCAAAGGGGTGGTTATGGTGAAATATCAGCTGCAAGAGTTTTTGAGGTATCCTCTAATGTTGGGATTGTTAAATTAATACGAAAATATTACGATGATAATCCAGAACAATTTTTAGGACATTTAAAAGATTACGGTTTAACAGAAAAAATAGGATTACCAATTAAAGGAGAGGGAAATCCAATTGTTTATTATCCAGGCAAACCAGGGTGGAATAAAATTAGTTTAGAATGGATGTCTTGGGGGTATAGTATTGCCGTTACTCCACTACAAACATTAATGTTTTATAATGCTGTTGCCAATAATGGAGAAATGGTAAAGCCTAGATTTATAAAAGAGTTGAGAAGAGAAAATAGAATTATAAAATCTTTTCAGAAAGAAATTGTAAATCCACAAATTGCTTCTTCTGAAACGATAAGAAAATTAAAAAAGGTTTTAGAAAACGTAGTTAAAAAAGGAACTGCTAATACTATTTACTCTTCAAATTTTTCAATGGCAGGAAAAACGGGAACAGCAAAAAAATATGTTGGTAGACATGTTAATGAAAAGGGTGATACAATTTCGGGTGGTTATTCAAACCAAAGATACGTGGCCTCTTTTGCAGGTTTTTTTCCAGTTGATGTTCCAAAATATTCATGCATAGTAGTTATTCACGACCCCAATAAGAAAAAAGGATATTATGGCGCTACTGTAGCCGCCCCTGTTTTTAAGGAGATTGCTCAGAAGATTTACACAAGTACTCCAATTGAAGATGATGTTGTCAATGGAAACTTTTCATCAAAAAGTATTCTAGACCAATATGCTAATTCTGAATATGAGACAACAAAAAATAACAAGATTATTCCGAATGTAACCGGAATGCCAGCAATGGATGCAATCTCATTATTAGAAAATTTTGGATTATTAGTAGAGGTTAAAGGAACTGGAAAAGTAAGACGTCAATCTCTTAAAAAAGGCACGCCAATAAAAAAAGGCACAACTATAATTTTAAACCTTTCTTAGTTGAAGTTATTAAAAGACATATTGTATAAAGTTTCTGTAAATACGATTTACGGAGATACCAATTTAGAAATATCTCAAATAGACTTTGATTCCAGAGCCGTAAAAGAGGGTTCATTATTTGTAGCTCAAAAAGGTGTTTCAGTAGATGGTCACTTGTTTATAGATAAGGCAATTGGTTTGGGGGCAATCTCAGTTATTTGTGAAATATTGCCAGAAAAAAAACAAGAAAACATAACGTTTATTCAAGTAGATGATTCAAATACTTCTTTAGCAATCATAGCCTCAAATTTTTATGATAATCCATCATCAAAATTAAAGTTGATAGGGGTTACTGGAACCAACGGAAAAACAACCATAGCTTCTTTGTTGTATCAACTTTATAAAAAAGCAGGCTTCAAAGTAGGTCTTTTATCTACAGTTCAGATTCTGGTAGATACAATTGTATACGAAAGTACACATACAACTCCTGATTCTGTAACGATAAATAATTATTTAAATCAAATGGTTATTCAAGGGGTAACGCATTGTTTTATGGAAGTTAGTTCTCACGGAATTCATCAAAAAAGGACTGCAGGATTAGATTTTTTTGGTGGTATTTTCACTAATCTTTCTCATGATCATTTAGATTATCACAACTCATTTGCTTCCTACAGAGACGTGAAAAAAACATTTTTTGATTCTTTGCCTAAAACAGCATTTGCAATAACAAATTTAGATGATAAGAATGGGGCTGTGATGTTACAAAATACTAAAGCTAAAAAAAGAACATATGCTTTAAAAACATTAGCAGATTATAAGGCTAAAATTATTGAAAAAAGTTTTTCAGGAACCTTGTTGTCTATAAATGGTATAGAGGTTTGGACAAAGTTAATAGGAAATTTTAATGCCTACAATTTAGTAGCGATTATTGGTGCTGCATATGAATTGGGAATGGATAAGCTAGAAGCATTAAAAATTGTAAGTCAATTAGAAAGTGTGAATGGACGATTTGAGCACTTTGTTTCAGACAGTGGTGTAATTGCTATAATAGATTATGCACATACACCTGATGCCTTAAAAAATGTTTTAGAGACAATTAATGATATTAAGACAGACAACGAAAAATTGATTACAGTTGTTGGATGTGGAGGTAATAGAGATAAGACCAAAAGACCTAAAATGGCCCATATCGCTTCTCAATTAAGTACGCAATCAATTTTCACTTCTGACAATCCTAGAACTGAAAACCCTGAAACTATTTTAGAGGAGATGGAAATGGGGGTCTCTGAAGAAAACTTAATAAAAGTAATAACAATATCAGATCGGAGACAAGCCATTAAAACTGCTTGTAAATTTTCAGAAGCTGGAGATATTTTGCTAATCGCTGGCAAAGGTCACGAAAATTATCAAGAAATCAATGGAGAACAATTTTATTTTGACGACTTGGTTGAAGTGAAAAAATATTTTAATCTTTTAAAAAAATAGCATGCTTTATTATTTATTTGATTACTTAGAAACACATTTTAATTTTCCTGGAGCAGGACTATTTCAATTTATTACATTTAGAGCTGCTGCTGCTTTTATATTAGCATTATTAGTGTCTTCTATTTTCGGAAAAAGAATCATCAATTTCTTAAGAAAACAGCAGGTTGGAGAAAGTATAAGAGATTTGGGTTTAGAGGGGCAAGTTCAAAAAGCAGGGACTCCAACAATGGGAGGAATTATCATCATTTTTTCAACATTAATACCTGTTTTACTTCTTACAAAGTTAACTAACATTTATATCATCATACTATTAATAACAACCATTTGGATGGGTTTGATTGGTTTTTTAGATGATTATATTAAGGTATTCAAAAAAGACAAATCAGGGCTTCAAGGTAAATTTAAAATCTTAGGACAAGTAGGCTTAGGATTAATAGTGGGTTCTATACTTTATTTTAATGATAATGTAACAATTAAGGAGCAGTTGCCAGTTGCCCAACAAATAGTTCAACAAGATGGAAAACGACAAGTTTTTGGTGAGGCTCATAAATCAACAAAAACAACTGTTCCATTCTTTAAAAATAATGAATTAGATTACTCTAACTTCTTAAGTTTTTTAGGTGAAGGACACGAGAAATACGGTTGGATAGTCTTCATATTTATCACAATTTTTATCATTGCAGCTTTTTCTAATGGTGCCAATCTTACAGATGGAATTGACGGTTTAGCGACAGGCTCATCAGCAATTATAGTTGTTGTTTTAGCGCTTTTTGCATGGGTGTCGGGAAATATTATTTTTTCAGATTATTTAGATGTTATGTATATCCCAAATTCTGGTGAAATGACAGTTTATATATTGGCTTTTGCTGGAGCTTTAATAGGTTTTCTATGGTATAATACCTACCCCGCTCAAGTTTTTATGGGAGATACAGGGAGTTTAACCATAGGAGGAATTATAGCGGTAATAGCTATTTCTATACGTAAAGAATTATTATTGCCCATTCTTGCTGGAATTTTTGTTGTAGAAAATTTATCTGTAATTCTACAAGTATCCTATTTCAAATACACGCGAAAAAAATATGGTGAAGGAAGACGAATTTTTAAAATGTCACCAATACATCATCATTTTCAAAAATCTGGTTATCACGAGAGTAAAATTGTAGTTCGTTTTTGGATTGTAGGAATTCTATTAGCCGTATTAACAATAGTAACATTAAAATTAAGATAGTATTACCATTCCTAAGAATATAGGAAACAATAAATAATGAAAAGATTAGTCATACTTGGTGGAGGTGAAAGTGGTGTTGGAGCCGCTATTTTGGGAAAACAAAAAGGATACCAGATTTTTGTTTCAGACAGCGGAAGTATTGCAAAAAAATATAAAAAAGTTCTTTTACATCATGAAATAAATTTTGAAGAACATCAGCATTCAACCCCTATAATTTTAAATGCTGATTTAGTTGTTAAAAGTCCGGGTATTCCCGATAATGTCTCTATTGTTAAGGAGTTGTTAGCGAATAAAGTTTCAGTAATTTCTGAAATTGAGTTAGCATCTCAATATACGAAGGCAACTATTATTGGAATTACTGGATCTAACGGTAAAACAACAACTTCACTTATAACAAATCACCTGCTAAAGGCAGCAAATATAAATGTTGGTATTGCAGGCAATATTGGAAATAGTTTCGCTCAACAAGTTTCAGAACAAAACTTTGATAGTTATGTAATAGAGTTGAGTAGTTTTCAATTGGATGGAATCATAAATTTTAGACCCCATATTGCGATAATAACTAATATTAGTCCCGATCATTTAGATCGATATGAAAATGATTTCAACAACTATGTCGCTTCAAAATTTAGAATCACAAAAAATCAAACCAAAGATGATTTTTTGATATATGATGCAGATGACAACACTATAAATAAATGGATAAATAATCACATTATTAATGCTCAATTAATTCCTTTTTCTATACAAAAAGAAGTTAATCATGGAGCATTTTTAAAAAAAGATACAATAGTAATAAAATTAAAAAAAGAAGAATTTAGTATGAGTATATCTAATCTAAAGTTACAAGGAAAACATAATGTAAAAAACACCATGGCATCAGCCTTGGCGTCTCAATTATTAAATGTAAGAAGTCAGTCAATAAAGGATAGTTTGGCAAATTTTGAAGGGGCTGAGCATCGACTAGAGAATGTGCAAAAAGTGAATGGTGTTCAGTTTATTAATGATTCAAAAGCTACAAATGTTAATGCTACTTTCTATGCATTAGAATGCATGGAACAATCCACGGTTTGGATTGTTGGAGGTGTAGATAAAGGTAATGACTATGAAGATTTATTGCCTTTAGTTAGAGAGAAAGTAAAAGCTATCGTTTGTTTAGGTGAAGACAACGAAAAATTAAAGGCTGTTTTTTATAATGTTGTAGACATGATGATTGAAACTGCAGGAGCAGAAGAAGCAGTTAAAGTTGCTTACAAATTGTCTCAACCAGGAGATACCGTATTGTTGTCTCCAGCATGTGCAAGTTTTGATTTGTTTGAGAACTATGAAGATAGAGGACGTCAATTTAAAAACGCTGTAAGAAGCTTGTAAATAATTTATAAATAATTCTGCTTTGCAGAAACAATAAAAAAGGAAGGTGAAAGTAATTTTTAAACATATTAAGGGGGATAGAACTATTTGGGCTTTAGTAGCCATTTTAGCGTTATTTTCTTTTATGCCTGTTTATAGTGCTAGCGCAAACTTAGTAAGTATTGTTGGAGGTTCTACACTAGGTTACTTGATAAAACATGTTGTTTTGTTAATTATGGGATTTGCTATTATTTATGCAGTCCACAAAATCCCCTACAGGTATTTTAGTGGGGGCTCAGTATTACTTTTACCCATTGTATTTTTCTTGCTAATTTATACGTTAGCTCAAGGAACAACTATAGGTGGAGCTTATGCAAGTAGGTGGATTAGGATTCCATTTATTGGAGTAGGTTTTCAAACCTCTACACTTGCAGGCTTAGTGTTAATGGTTTACACTGCCAGATATTTAGCTAAGAATAAAGGGTTAAAAATTATTTTTAAAGAAAGTTTATTGCAATTGTGGGTGCCAGTTGCTTTAATCTTAATGCTTATTCTGCCAGCAAACTTCTCTACAACAGCAATCATATTTTTCATGATTTTAGTTGTAGCCTTTGTTGGTGGTTATCCGCTTAAATACATTGGGTATATTTTGGGTGTAGGTTTTCTAGTATTGGCACTATTTATTTTAATAGCAAAAGCTTTTCCAGATGCCATGCCCAATCGGGTAAATACATGGGGAAATAGAATAGAAAATTTTTCTAATTCTGATGGACAAGAAGCATACCAGGTAGAGAAAGCAAAAATAGCAATTGCTACTGGAGGAATTTTAGGAAAAGGACCTGGAAAAAGTATTCAGAAAAATTTTCTACCACAATCATCTTCAGATTTTATTTACGCAATTATAGTTGAAGAATACGGACTAGTGGGAGCCGCTCTTATCGTATTTGTTTACTTCTTATTATTATTTAGAATATTTATTATAGTTAAAAAAGCAACAACAATATTTGGAACCCTTCTCGTTGTTGGGGTTGGATTACCCATCATATTTCAAGCCGGAATTAATATGGCAGTTGCTACAAATTTATTTCCGGTAACAGGCCAAACATTACCACTAATTAGTAGTGGAGGTACCTCTATTTGGATGACTTGCTTTGCTCTGGGAATGATTTTAAGTGTCAGTGCATCCAAGGCAGAAACAGAAGAAACAATTTTAGATGATAATCCTTTAGATATTTTACATGAAGCAATCGGTTAACATTCTTATTAGTGGAGGTGGAACAGGTGGGCATATATATCCTGCAATTGCTATTGCAAATGAATTAAAGGTTAGATATCCAGAAGCAAAATTTCTTTTTGTTGGAGCCAAGGATAAAATGGAAATGGAAAAAGTTCCTCAAGCGGGATATCAAATTATTGGATTATGGATTTCTGGAATTCAAAGAAAATTAACGTTAAAGAATTTATTATTTCCGTGTAAACTTATCCATAGTTTATTTAAAGCAGAGAAGATAATAAGAAAATTCAAGCCAGACGTAGTCATAGGGACAGGAGGCTTTGCTAGTGGTCCAACTTTAATTATGGCAAATATTAAAAAAATCCCAACACTAATTCAAGAGCAGAATTCTTATCCTGGAATAACCAATAAATTACTTAGTAAGAATGCTTCAGTAATTTGTGTTGCTTATGATGGATTAGAGCGATTTTTCCCAAAGAAAAAAATTGTAAAAACAGGAAACCCAGTAAGGGCTAGTCTATTAACTATTCATCAAAAAGAAAAGATTCAAGAGGCCCATAAACTTTTTAAGTTAAAAGTAAAAATAACAACTGTGCTTGTGTTGGGTGGGAGCTTAGGAGCCAGAAAAATAAATCAATTAATTGAGAAGAATATTTCTTTTTTTAAAAAACATAACATTCAGTTACTATGGCAATGTGGTAAATTATATTATGATGAGTATAAAAAATATGCTCAAGAAGAAAATATTCATATTCATGCGTTTATTAATAAAATGGATTTGGCATATGCAGCAGCAGATATTATTATTTCGAGAGCTGGTGCAAGCTCTGTTTCTGAATTATGTATCGTAGGTAAACCAAGTATTTTTATTCCATCACCAAATGTTGCTGAAGACCATCAAACAAAAAATGCAAAATCCATCGAAGTAAAACATGGTGCTATTTTGTTAAAAGAGAATGAATTAGATACGTTTCCAATTGTTTTTGAAACATTGTTAAAAGATGAAGGAAAGCAGGAGAGTTTGAGTCAGAGTATAAAAGAATTAGCATTGCCAAATGCAACGTATAAAATTATAAATCAGGTAGAAAAATTAGTGGGACTTTGAGATTAAAAGAAATACATAATGTCTATTTTATTGGTATAGGAGGTATCGGTATGAGTGCTTTAGCTAGATATTTTTCTAAAATAGAAAAACAGGTTGCGGGGTATGATAAAACTAAAACTGAGATTACATCTAATTTAGAAAAAAATGGAATTCAAATTCATTTCAATGATTGTGTAGCATTAATCCCAAAAACATTTCAGAATAAAAAAAACACATTAGTAGTTTATACTCCAGCCGTTAAGTCTGATCATTTAGAATTAATTTTTTTTAAAGATCAAGGTTTTCAAATAATGAAGCGTGCAGAGGTGCTAGGATTAATAACCAAGAATACCTTTTGTTTTGCAGTCGCAGGTACTCACGGAAAAACAACAACTTCGGCGATACTAGGGCATATTATGCAACCCTATAAAGCGACAAGTTTTTTAGGGGGTATTTCCGAAAACTATCACTCTAACTTAATTTTTGGTGCTGAAGAAATCTCGGTTGTAGAAGCAGATGAGTTTGATCAATCTTTTTTAAAATTATCGCCAAATATTGCCTGTATCACTTCTATGGACGCAGACCATTTAGACATTTATGGAGAGCACACTTCATTGGTGCACTCTTTTAAAAAATTTGCTAATCAAGTGTCAGATATTTTAATTGTTGCTAAAGGCACGGGTGTTGAAGGATTAAGTTATGCTTTAAATGAAGACGCAGATTATCAAATAACAAACATTAATCGAGCTAACGGATACTATACTTTTGATGTTACAACACCAAATAACCACATTTCTGATATAGAATTTTCATTACCAGGAAAACATAACATGATGAATGCTTTGGCAGCTATAGCAATGGCAGATTCTTATGGAATTTCTCTAGAAAGTATTAAAAAATCATTAAAAAGTTTTAAGGGTGTAGAGAGACGTTTTTCTTATAAGATAAAAACAGATACACTTACTTTAATAGATGATTACGCACATCACCCAACAGAAATCAATGTGGTTTATGATTCTATTAAAGAGTTGTATCCAACACAAAAAAACGTGGTAATATTCCAACCCCATTTATTTTCGAGAACTAAAGATTTTGTTGAAGATTTTGGGGTGGCTTTAGCTCAGTTTGATGAAATATTATTATTAGATATATATCCAGCTAGAGAATTACCAATTGAAGGTGTTACATCTTTATGGCTACTTGAAAAAATTCTTAACAAGAATAAAAAAATCACACACAAAAATAATTTAGTAAAAGATATTAAAAATTCGGAAGCTACTATTGTGGTAATGTTGGGTGCAGGAGACATTGGAAAGATGGTAGATCATGTTAAAACAGAATTAATTTTAGCATATAAATCATGAAGTTAAAAAAAATTTTAAAATACATTTTTCTTCCTATTTTACTGGGGGGTATAGGTTTTTTATATGGTTTTTCTAACCAAAGAAATTCACAACAAACCATCACTAAATCAGTTGTTAAATTTCAATCAAATGAACCTTATTTTTTAACAGAAGAAATAGTTAATAAATTGTTAATACAAAACAATGCAATAGTAAAAAAACAAGCAAAATCTGTAATAGATTTATATAAGTTAGAAGAGCAGGTTTTAGAAAGCCCATATGTTGAAAAAGTTTCACTTTTTATCACCGTAGATGGGAATTTAAATACAGTTATTAAACAAAGAGAGCCTATTGCTAGAATACTCAATGGTAATTCGTCTTACTATGTTGATTCGCAAGCAGTAAAGGTTCCAATTTCTGAAAATTATTCAGCTAGAGTTCCAGTAATTTCTGGAATTAGTAATGAAAAAGAAGTCTCAAGCCTGATTGTTCTACTTAACAAAATAGTTGATGACGATTTCTTAAGTAAAGAAATTATTGGAATCGAATTAAGGGCTCAAAATGAATATATGTTTACCGTTAGAAGTGGTAATTATAGAATTAATTTTGGTGATTTGACTGAAATAGACAGTAAAATAAAAAAATTAAAAGCGTTTTATAGCAAAGTATTTTTAGACAGTACTATACATAAATATAAAACCATAAATATTAAATATCACAATCAAGTTGTTGGTGAAAAAATAACAGGATATGGAAAATAATAAAATAGCCGTTGGATTAGATATAGGTACAACAAAGATTGTGGCTATGATTGGACTCAAAAATGAATATGGAAAACTTGAGGTTTTAGGAATCGGTAAGGCAAAAAGTTTAGGGGTAAAAAGAGGTGTAGTGAGCAATATCACTCAGACGATTCAATCTATACAACAATCAGTTGAAGAATCTGAGGGTGTATCTGGTCAAAAAATTGAAGATGTTGTTGTCGGTATAGCTGGTCAACACATCAGAAGTTTACATCATAGTGATTATATAACAAGATCAAATGCAGATGAAGTTATAGACGAAAACGATATTGAAAATTTGGTCAATCAAGTGCATAAGCTAGTCATGCTTCCTGGTGAGCAAATTCTTCATGTTTTACCTCAAGATTTTAAAGTTGACAGTCAGTCTGAAATTAAAGAACCCATAGGGATGTACGGTGGAAGGTTAGAAGCAAATTTTCATGTAGTCGTTGGTCAAGTTTCTTCCATAAGGAATATTGGACGCTGCGTAAAAAGTGCAGGTTTAGATTTATCAGACATTACTTTAGAGCCTTTAGCCTCTGCTTCAGCAGTTCTTAGTCAGGAGGAAAAAGAGGCAGGTGTTGCTTTAATTGATATAGGTGGAGGAACAACAGACTTAGCAATTTTTAAAGATGGTGTTATTCGTCATACAGCTGTAATTCCATTTGGTGGAAACGTGATTACAGAAGATATCAAAGAAGGATGCTCAATAATTGAAAAACAAGCCGAATTGTTAAAGATAAAATTTGGATCTGCTTGGCCAGGAGAAAATAAGGAGACAGAAATAGTTTCTATTCCAGGATTAAGAGGGAGAGAGCCTAAAGAAATTACGCTTAAAAATCTCTCTAAAATTATTCACGCTAGAGTTCAAGAAATTATAGAGCATGTTTATTTAGAAATAAAAAACTATGGTCACGAAACACAAAAAAGAAAATTAATTGCTGGAATTGTTTTAACAGGAGGAGGTTCTCAGTTGAAGCATTTGAGGCAATTGGTGGAGTATATTACAGGAATGGATGCTAGAATAGGATATCCTAACGAGCATCTAGCTGGAAACTCTGATGATGATTTATCTAGCCCTTCATACGCTACGGCAGTAGGGTTATTAATGCAAGGTTTAGAAAATCAATCAAAAGAGGAAAGGGAGCAGGATGAAGCTGATATTTCTGAAAAAAATGAAGAGGAGTTCGCAGAGCAAGAATTAGAGGTAAAGCCAAAAATTAAAAAGAAATCTTTCTTTGACAAGTTTACAGACGGATTGAAAGAGTTTTTAGACAACGCAGAGTAATTAGAAAAGAATATATAAACCAACAAAATAAAAAAGTTATTTTTATGAGTACAGAATTCGATAACATTTTATTTGATATGCCTAAATCACAGTCCAATACAATAAAAGTAATTGGAGTAGGTGGTGGAGGAAGTAATGCTGTTAATCATATGTATCAGCAAGACATCAAAGGGGTAGATTTTGTCATCTGTAATACAGATGCACAAGCATTAGAAAACAGTTCAATTCCAAATAAAATTCAATTAGGAGTTGATTTAACTTCAGGACTCGGTGCTGGAGCTAATCCAGAGGTAGGAGAACAAGCTGCAAAAGAGAGTATTAAGGAAATTCAAGAGATGTTAAACACCCAAACTAAAATGGTGTTTATCACAGCTGGAATGGGAGGTGGTACAGGTACAGGAGCTGCACCAATCATAGCTAAAGTTGCTAAAGACATGGATATTCTTACTGTTGGAATTGTTACAATGCCTTTTCAGTTTGAAGGAAGAATGCGATCTACACAAGCGCAAGTAGGAATTGATCAATTACGAAGTAATGTAGATTCTTTAATCGTTATAAATAATAATAAGTTAAGGGAGGTATATGGAAATCTTGGGTTTAAAGCAGGGTTTTCGAAGGCTGATGAGGTTTTGTCTACTGCGGCAAGAGGTATTGCAGAGGTAATAACACACCACTACAAACAAAACATAGATTTACATGATGCAAAAACTGTACTTTCTAAAAGTGGAACTGCCATTATGGGGTCCGCTAAAGAATCAGGTACTTCACGAGCTAAGAACGCGATAGTAAAAGCATTAGATTCTCCTTTATTAAACGATAATAAAATTACAGGCGCCAAAAACGTTTTATTATTAATTGTTTCTGGAGTAAATGAAGTAACACTAGATGAGATTGGAGAGATAAATGATTTTATCCAAGCAGAGGCTGGTTTTGAAGCTAATATTATTATGGGAATTGGTGAAGATCACGAATTAGGTGATGCTATATCTGTTACAATTGTTGCCACAGGGTTTGCTGCTGACCAGCAAAATAATATTATAAATACAGAAGCAAAGAAAATAGTTCATACCCTTGAAGATGAGCAAAAAGCTACCTATGACTTTTCAACTGACAATGTATCTAAATCTTCCCACGCAAAAGAGACAAATAGCAATTTTGAAAAGAAGATAATACATGTATTAGAAACTGAAGATGAAATTGAGAACTCACAGATCAACGATGAAGTTCAAATGGATTTAATTCCTACTTCTGAATTTATTAAAAATAGTGTTGTTATTTATGATGAAATTTATTCTGAGACTATTTCTGAAGAAGATTTTATTATCACCAACACTACACCAGAAATTGAAGAAAAAGTTGTTGAAGAACCACAAGAAATTCAAGCAGATTTATTATTTGATCTTCCTTTAAATACCAATGAAGAAATTAAAATAGATGATGTTAATACTCGCTTTGAATTAACAACAGAAATTTTAAATTTAGAAGTTAATGATGCTCAGGAAATTATATTAGAAAACGATGAAGCTACTCTAAAGAGACATGTATTAGAAGATTTTGATATCCAACCAACTATTGGTAAAAGTTCTTCTATAACTAAAGCTGAAAAAGAGGTTGAAGAGGAACTTCAATTTGAACTAAAAACATCACTTCCACAGTCAGAAATTAATGAAATAGCTGCAACTAGTGAAGAGGTTTCACCATTAAGTCTTACCATTACAGAACTTCAAAAGCGGGCTGAGGATAGACGAAATAAGATGAAAGGATTCAATTATAAGTTTACAGATCAACTGAATAAAAACATAGATGATATAGAGCGCCAGCCAGCATATAAGAGGTTAGGAATAAGTTTAGATGATGCAGGCTCAACTATTAGTAAGTCTAAAACGAGTTTAGCAACTGATGACAATGAAGATATTCAATTAAAGTCTAACAATTCTTTTCTTCATGATAATGTAGATTAGAAAAATTTAACCCTAATTATCCCTGCCGCATTTGTATTTTATGAGTGCGGTTTTTTTATGTAAATTAATTAGAAGCTAATTGTCGTTGCTTAACAGTTTTACTGAAGCGCTTTTTGTATGCGATCAATTGCTTCTCTAAGAACACTTTCAGATGCAGCGTAAGATAGTCTAATACAATTTGGAGCTCCAAAAGCAGCTCCCGTTACAGATGCTACACCTGCTTCTTCAAGCAGAAATAAAGAAAACTCATTTGCATCTTTAATGTATTTTCCTTTAATACTTTTTCCAAAGAAATAGGAAATATCAGGAAAAACATAAAAAGCACCATCTGGTATATTTAATTTGATTCCTTCTATTTTACCAAGAAGTTCTAAAACAATATCTCTTCGAGATTTAAACTCGTCTACCATGTATTGTACTTTAGAAACTGGAGCTAATACTGCAGTTATAGCAGCTCTTTGTGCAATACAATTTGTACCAGAAGTAATTTGTCCTTGCATTTTCGTGCACGCTTTTGCAATCCATTCTGGTGCTCCAATATAACCAATTCTCCAACCAGTCATTGCAAAAGCTTTTGCAAGACCATTTACTGTTATAGTTCTATCAAACATATTATCTATAGCAGCAAAACTAAAGGTTGGGTTATTGTAATTAATATGTTCGTAAATCTCATCAGAAAGAACATATATTTGAGGATATTTTTCCAAAACTTTTGCTAAAGCCTTGTATTCTTCTTCCGTATAAATTGTTCCGCTAGGATTATTAGGAGAATTAAAAAACACCATTTTTGTTTTAGGCGTAATAGACGCCTCTAGCTGTTCTGGTGTAATTTTAAAATCTGTATCTATGGAGGAAGGTATTTCTACAAAAGTTGCTTCGCATAAAATTGCTATTGCAGAGTAACTTACCCAATATGGAGCCGGCAATAGTACTTCGTCTCCAGGATTAAGAAGTACTTGAGCTACATTTGCAATAGATTGCTTTGCTCCTGTTGAAACTACAATTTGATTGGGTTTATAGTCTAGATTATTATCTCTTTTAAATTTTGTGCAGATAGCTTCTTTCAGTTCTCCATACCCATCTACAGGAGTGTAAGAATTATAATCTTGATTGATCGCTTCTACAGCTGCGTCTTTAATAAAGTCTGGTGTATTAAAGTCTGGTTCCCCTAGACTTAAACTAATGATGTCTTTACCTGCAGCTTTTAACTCTCTTGCCTTTGCTGCCATAGCCAATGTTTGCGAAACAGGGAGGCTATTTATTCTATTCGATAATGGATGTGCCATTTATAGTGTGAAGTTATAAGTGCTTTTTATGCTATTTCTGGGTTTTTACCTAGAACACCTAAATGTCTAAAATGTTCTATAATGGCTTTTCTAGTAGTTTTATACTCATTATAGGGCAAATTAAATTCTTTAGCCGTTTCCTTTACAATTTTAGCCAACTTGCTATAATGTATGTGAGAGATGTGTGGAAAAATATGATGTTCAACTTGATGATTTAAACCTCCAGTAAAGAAATTTATGAGTCTGTTACTAGGAGCAAAGTTAGAAGTAGTATATAATTGGTGGACTGCCCAAGTATGTTCTAAATTTCCATCTTTATCTGGGATAGGCATTTCTGTATTAGGTACAATATGAGCCAATTGAAAAACTAAACTTAATATCATACCAGCGGTATAATGCATTACAAAGAATCCAATCAAAATTTTCCACCATACAACATCTAAAACAACTAAAGGTAAAACGATCCATAAAGAATAATAAACCAGTTTAGAGATTACTAATTTTGTCCATTCTACTGCTGGACTTGGAAATTTACCATACGATAATTTTCTTTTCAAATAATTATGCATTTGTTTTATATCGGTAGTAATGGCCCAATTAATTGTTAATAATCCATATAGAAAAACAGAATAGTATTTTTGAAGCTTATGAATTTTTAACCATTTAGAATGTTTAGAAAAACGTATAATTCTACCAGCATCAATATCTTCATCATGATCTTTAATGTTTGTAAATGTATGATGTAAGACATTGTGTTGTACTTTCCAATTGTATACATTTCCAGCAAGAATATAAATGCTACTTCCCATTAATTTATTAACCCATTTTTTACTAGAAAAAGAATCATGATTGCTGTCATGCATTACATTCATTCCGACGCCAGCCATTCCAACTCCAGTAACAGTCATTAAAATAAACATCAACCATTGAGGCATTTCTAAAGTAAGAATTAAAATAAATGGCACTAAGAAAATAAAAAACATTATAAAGGCTTTGGTATATAATTTCCAATTACCAGTTCTTTTAATATTATTTTGTTTAAAGTAAGTATTTACTCTTTTATTTAGAGTTCTAAAAAACTTGGCTTTATCTATTCTTGAAAAATTTATTGACTTCATAAAAGGTTGAATTGTAATTACCAAAAATAAACATTTTTGAGTTCGATATGATTATAAACGATTATTATTTCACGGAATTGTTCTCATGATTAATTACTTTTGTGATATAATAGAAATCATGAAATTACTTTTAAAATATTTTCCGGAATTAACTCAGCATCAAATTATACAATTCTCTAAATTACAAGAGTTATATAAAGACTGGAATTTAAAAATTAATGTGGTATCAAGAAAAGATATTGACGAGTTATACTTGAGACATGTGTTACATTCATTAGGAATAGCTAAAGTAGTTCAGTTTAAACCCAATACTAAAATATTGGATGTAGGTACTGGTGGAGGTTTTCCTGGGATTCCTTTGGCCATATTATTTCCAGAAACACATTTTCATTTGGTAGATAGTATAGGTAAAAAAATAAAGGTAGTTAATGAAGTGACTGAAGGTTTAGGATTACACAATATTTCAACTACGCATGGAAGAGTTGAAGAGGTTAAAGGCACCTATGATTTTATAGTAAGTAGAGCTGTGGCTCAAATGGAAACATTTGTTCGCTGGACTAAAGGAAAAATTAATAAAAAACAAGAGCACAAAATTAAAAACGGAATTTTATATTTAAAAGGGGGTGATTTAACTGAAGAATTAAAAAAATACACCACAGTTTCAATTTTTAATTTATCAGAATTTTTTGAAGAAGATTTTTTTGATACAAAAAAAGTAGTGCATTTGCCCATGAAGTATAAAGGTTAAAAATCAAGAATATGGCTTTAACACCATCCAATAATTTTAAGAAAGGGATATCTGCACCTAAGTTCACATTAGTAGACACCATTTCAGAAAAAGAGGTTTCTTTAGAGGAATTAAAAGGAAAGAAAGGAACAGTTATTTTCTTTATTTGCAACCATTGTCCTTTTGTAATTCACATCAACAAAGCCCTAGTTCAAATAGCGAATGCGTATAGTTCTAAAGGGTTTAGTTTTATTGCCATTAGCAGTAATGATTCAGAAAAATATCCTATGGATGGCCCTGCTAATATGAAAATTCATGCTAAAAAAGAAAACTATCCGTTTCCATATTTGTATGACGAAACTCAAGAGGTAGCTAAAGCTTATGATGCCGCATGTACTCCAGATTTATATGTTTTTGACAGCAATTTAATATCAGTGTATCATGGTCAATTAGATGATTCTAGACCGGGGAATGATCTTCCTGTTACTGGCATAGACATTCGGAAAGTCTTAGATCTTCTTAGAAGTGAAAAACCTTACACAGGTACTCCAAAGCCTAGTATAGGCTGTAATATTAAATGGAAGTAAATTTGGGTGGTATTATAACTTCAAGACTTTATGAGTTTCATTTTTGCCATTTGAAATAATTTGGATAAAATAAATACCAGGAGTAAGGTTTTGAGTATTTACTTTTAGGGTGCCATTAATTAATTGATGGGTTCCGTTTAAAACTGTTTGAGATTGATTATTAAAAACTCTATAACTTACAGTTGCAAATTCTTTTTCAGAATGTACTTGTAATATTTCTCGAACTGGATTCGGAAAAACAATCCATTCCTTGAGAGCTCCTTGAGCATTAAATTTATCAATTTCGAGTGTTTGTCCGTAGCATTCTTCATCTACTGAAAATGAATCTTTGATAAGCTCATTTATTTTTAAATTTGCAAAGCTTTGATCAGTTGAAAAGTTAAAGAAGGCCGAATCAATCACTGTATCATCTGCACCTAAAAAATTTTGCAATAAAGTACCTAATGTTTGTCTGTAATCAAATTGTACAGTTTTTAATTGGTAATTATTATCGTCAGTAGCCTCGCTTAAGTCTACATTAGTTCCAGACACTCCACCATTAACAGCGTTTCCGAATACAAACATGGGAGCAATTTCTCCGTGATCTGTCCCTAAACTTCCATTTTCTTTAGCTTTTCTTCCAAATTCTGAAAAAGTTAGTCCAACAACATCGTCTGCTAGTCCTTGTTGGTCTAAGTCATCTACGAAAGACTTAATAGCCTCAGAAACTTCGGTTAATAGGTCGTTATGCTTCCCTTCAATAGACCCGACTGATTGAGATTGATTATCATGGGTATCAAAACCACTAATTCTAACAATATAAACCTTAGTTTCTAACCCTCCGCTTATTAATTTGGCTACAGTTTTAAGTTGGTTTGACAAATCTGAATCAGCGTAAGAATTGGCATTGCTTCCTGTATTAAATGCATTTGAAATTGCTTGAGAGTACTGATTAGATAATTGGTCAGTTTCCGCAATATAATGAAGCTCTAAACCATAATCACTATCTGGTATATTAGTTGGCGCATCACCTCCCAAACCACTTAATTCTGAATAAAAACCAGCTGGATCTTGTCCGGAGATATTAATTGCTAAACCATGTTCTGTTTCTCCATGGAACCCTAAAGAGGTTTTATTAGAACCAATTTGAACTCCCAAAGGGTAGCTGTTAGTTAATTCATTTATATAATACCTCTCCATAAATCTTCCAATCCAACCAGAATCATTTCCATTATCCCAGCTATTTCCATCGTTTCCGGTAGAATAAATATCCGTAGATGCGAAATGACTTTTATTCTGCGAAGGATAACCAACAGATTGTAATATACGCATCCTACCCTCATCATATAAATCTTTAAAACCCGTTAGCGCGGGGTGAAGACCAATCAATTGATTTTCTGGCAGCGTACTATCTAGAGTTATGAAAGAATTTATCCCGGAGTTTGGTATTTTTAGTGAAGGTCTTAAGTTCGCATAGGCATCATATTCGTTAATGGGTATAATGGTATTAAGACCATCATTACCACCAGCTAAATTTATTAGAACTAACTTTCGGTTTGCAATATCACAAGATGATAAATTAGCAGTTTTCAATATTGCCTTTATTTCAAGAGGAAGTAAACCAATAGCAGATGCTGTTGCAGAGAGTTTTAAAAAGTTTCTTCTTTTCATATAATTCTAGGTTAATTGAAATTCTGTGGCATTTATTAGAGCCGTAAATAATGCCTCTAGTCTAGATTTAACAACACTATCATCATTTGAACTCAGATATTCAGACCATGCATCTGTCCAATAATAGGAAGGGAACCCTTCTAGTAAGTTTTCTGTAAAATAATTTTTTCTGTCAGCATCTATACTTTCAGGATATAGTAAATCAGATAATTCTGTTACTAGTGAAATTGCATCAGATGGATTTATGATATGGTCTCTCACATAGTTAACAATATCTAATTCTACATAAATTAGACCATTGTTACCTATTTTATTTCTACCACTAATAAAGCTTTCAATTAATTTATACCTACCCAACACTGTATTAGAGGAGAACCAATGTCTGTCATAATCAGGCTCTTGGTAATGAGCCGGATATCCTGCGACAGAGTCAGGACTAAATAAAATGAGACCACTACTTGCCAAAAAATTATTGTGTACAAAATTAAAAAATCGATAAAAATCAATATTATTTGTTGAAGGATTTGCAATGTCTAGTTCAAAACATGAGCTTATTTCAGAAATCATTTGTAGCGGACTTTTTACTATTGATCCTATAATTTTATCAGTTTCATTTGCAATGTCATTGCCAAAAAAGTGTTCTGAAGACAAAAGTGTTTTTACAGTCGGTAATAACTCATAGTTGTTATTTATGAGTTTACTGGCCAGAGGACCAATAATATCATTTTCAATTTCATCAGTAATTTCACTTTTTACATAAAAACGATACAGTTTTCTGCAAAAAGATTTAGCAGTAGCCTCTTTTTCAAATATCATTTCTACAAATGAGTCTAACTCATTAATAATGGTCTCCTCTGAATTACCTCCTGTAATTGTCTGATTATCAAAAGCGCTGCTAAATGTTTTATTTGTTGTGTCATGATTCCCAACTGCTATTCTTCCTTTTGGAAGATTTGTATCAGGGTCAATGATACTTCTGTCGTATTGAACTTTAATACCAGAGAAAACTTTTGCAGCCTGCTGAATATCTAATTCTGTATAATTTGTATAATTTCCCTCAGTTATTTGAGGCCCTTTTAAAATGGTAAATAACTCTAAAAACTCTCGAGCATAATTTTCGTTCGGATTATTTGCATTGTTAGTTGTATTGTTGAGGTATATCAACATTGAATTGTCAAAGGTTATTTTTTTTGCTAAGGTTTTTATGTTACCATATGCATAAAAATCTAGTAAACGGAGATGGTCATAAAAATGTGTAGAAGTTCCAGTACCCCCATCTTTAGAAACGGTAAAAGATGTATGTAGAAAAAAAGTAAGCTTATGTCTTAAGCTAGTTTGATGTATTGCATTATACCACCACCAACTTGATACAATTCTCCTTTTTCTGCCTTGACCATCAAAAGTATTAGGAAGTTCTGAGGACGAAAGCCAAAAGGCATCTGGATTATCTGTTGGAAGAGGATCGTAAGGCTCATCCCAAGCATTAGCTCTATTAAAAGATAAATAGTCTAAAGCATCATTAATGTTTAGCGCAGCAAAAGTATTGATGATATCCTTGTCATAAGCAAATGATGCTCTTCTTAATAAATGTTTTGCTTTACGCAATCCAAGAACTCCGATAATTGGTAATAAAGATGCCAAAAAATTAAATTTTAGAATGATATAGATAAGACTCTTAATTATAAAAAAGGTTTATTTTTTTATAAAACAATACTATCTTATTCAAAACTAACAACTTATAATGATAAAAACTAGTAAAATTCAACTAAAAGCTATAATTTTTGAAGCAAAACAAAACTTCAAGACATCTTTTAAATAATCTCAACAAATAATCCGTCATTAGTTTTCGAAACCTTTGCAACCTCTTTTTTGGTTAAGCCTTTGATGGTTTTATCCCATTTTTTATTGCTTAATCCAGATTGAGTTTTTAAGGCGATTAAATCTATTTTTTCAGCTTTAGAAATTATGGCTAGTACCGCTTTTTCTTCCTCATTTAATTGAATAGAGGAAGCTTTTTGTTCTGGCCTCATCTGAGGAAAGAATAATACCTCTTGAATAGATTGATTGTTGGTTAAAAACATAATTAATCTGTCCATTCCAATACCCATTCCAGAGGTAGGAGGCATCCCGTATTCTAATGCTCTTAAGAAATCATGATCAATAAATTCTGTGGCTTCATCATCTCCTTTTTGAGCAAGTTTTAGTTGATGTTCAAAACGTTCTCGTTGATCTATTGGATCGTTTAATTCTGAATATGCATTGGCAATTTCTTTTCCACAAACCATCAATTCAAAACGTTCTGTTAGTTCTGGGTTGTCTCTATGTTCTTTACAAAGCGGAGACATTTCTTTTGGATAGTCTGTAATATAGGTGGGTTGAATATAATTGCCTTCACATTTCTCTCCAAAAATCTCATCGATTAACTTTCCTTTTCCCATGGTCTCATCAACAGAAATATTCATTGCTATAGCAGCAGCTCTAATTTCATCTTCTGTTTTTCCAGTAATGTCAAAACCAGTAAAATGCTTTATAGAGTCTGTCATGGTTACTCTTGCGTAAGGCGCCTTAAAATCTATGGTATGTTCTCCAAAAGTAGCAACTGAAGTTCCGTTTACTGCAATAGCACAATGTTCTAATAATTGTTCTGCAAACTCCATCATCCAGTTATAATCTTTGTACGAAACATAAATTTCCATCGCTGTAAATTCTGGATTGTGAGTTCTATCCATACCCTCATTTCTGAAGTTTTTAGAAAACTCATACACCCCATCAAAACCACCTACAATTAATCTTTTTAAATACAATTCATTTGCAATTCTCATGTACAAAGGAATGTCTAAAGAATTATGATGTGTACTAAAAGGTCTTGCTGCAGCGCCTCCAGGGATGGGTTGTAAAACAGGCGTTTCTACTTCAAAATAGCCAGCATCATTAAAGAAATTACGCATCGCATTAAAAAGTTTTGTTCTTTTTATAAAAACTTCTTTCACATGCGGGTTAACTACCAGATCTGCATACCGTTGTCTATATCTCAGTTCAGGATCTGTAAATGCATCATAAGTAACACCATCTTTTATTTTTGGTATTGGTAAGGGTTTTAACGATTTAGAAAGTAGGGTAAACTCTTTTACCATCACAGTTTTTTCGCCAACTTTAGTGGTGAAAAGTGTTCCTGTAATCCCGATAAAATCTCCTAAATCTAGTAATTTTTTAAAAACAGTATTGTACAAGGATTTATCTTCTCCAAGACAAATTTCATCTCTATTAAAATAAACTTGAATTCTTCCTTCACCGTCTTGTAACTGACCAAAAGAGGCTTTGCCTTGAATGTTTATAACCATTAATCTTCCCGCAATAGTTACCTGTTTACCTTCTTTAAAGTTGTTTTTTATCTCTTTAGAATTAGCATCTACAGGAAATAAATCTGCAGGATAAGGATTGATGCCTAATTCACGTAATCTTGTTAGTTTTTCTCTACGTACAACTTCTTGTTCTGATAATTGCATTCTATTTTCTTTTCTGATGTGATTATAAGGTGCAAAGATAGTCATTTGATAAAAAGAACTTTGAAGTTAAAAAAGAAATAATGGTGTTTAAAATTTTAAAAAGAATTATATTTGTGCGTTGTTTTAATTTAAAACAACGTGTTGTGTTGTTTTGGCATTTTCGTAAAAAGTGTCTTGGTTTTGTTAACCAATGGAAAGCTTCCCTGAGATGGGTTGCTTT
>CAJXSU010000005.1 GCA_913061465.1 uncultured Flavobacterium sp. | reverse complement strand
TTAAATAATGGATATAGTTCACAAAATAGGTAGAAGAAAAACTGCCGTAGCTCGTGTTTACCTTTCTGAAGGAAAAGGAAACATAATAGTAAACAAAAAAGATTTCAAAGACTATTTCACTACCGCTACTCTTCAATACAAAGTCGAGCAAGCTCTAATGTTAACCGATAATTTAAAATCTTATGACATTAAAGTAAATGTTTATGGAGGTGGAGTAACAGGGCAAGCTGAAGCTATTCGACTTGCAATTACTAGAGCTCTAGTGTCTATTAACGAAGAATATAGACTTATTCTTAAGCCAGAAGGATTATTAACTCGTGATCCAAGAATGGTAGAGCGTAAGAAATTTGGTCAGAAAAAAGCACGTAAAAAATTCCAGTTCTCTAAACGTTAAAAATTGGTTTAGATTACTGTTATCAATTATTAATAACAGTTTAGTATCTAAATATATAAGACTCGTAATTTAAGACTACTTATATATTGATTTCAAAAAACAGAAAGTAAACACATTTTAAAAAATGGCAAAAGCAAACATTCAAGAATTATTAGACAACGGAGTACATTTTGGTCACCTAACAAGAAAATGGAATCCAAACATGGCCCCTTACATTTATACAGAACGTAACGGAGTTCATATTATAGACCTATACAAAACGGCAGCTAAAATTGATGAAGCTTCCTTAGCATTGCAAAAAATTGCAAACTCTGGAAGAAAGATTTTATTTGTTGCTACAAAAAAACAAGCCAAAGACATTGTTTCAGAAAAAGCTGGAGCTGTTAACATGCCCTTCATTACAGAAAGATGGCCAGGTGGAATGCTAACAAACTTTATCACTATCAGAAAAGCGGTTAAAAAAATGACTTCTATTGATAGAATGAAACAAGATGGATCTTTTGATGCTTTATCTAAAAGAGAGAAGTTACAAATTAATCGTCAAAGAGAGAAATTAGATAAGAATTTAGGTTCTATCGTTGACATGACTCGTTTACCTGGGGCAATTTTTGTGGTAGATGTTAAAAAGGAGCATATTGCAATTGCAGAAGCTCAAAAATTAAATATCCCAATTTTTGCTATGGTTGACACTAACTCTGATCCTAGACCAGTAGATTATGTAATCCCATCAAATGATGATGCTTCAAAATCTATAGAAAAAGTTTTATCATTCATTACTGAGGGTATTGCTGAAGGTTTAGCTGAAAGAAAAGCAGAGAAAGAAAAAGCAAAACCAGCTGCTAAAGAAGCTAAAAAGGAAGTTGAGAAACCAGCTGCCAAAGAAGCAAAAAAAACAGCAAAAAAAGAAGTTGCTAAAGAAGAGGTAAAAGATGCTGCACCTGCAGTTGAAACACCTAAAAAAGCAACTACTGAAAAGAAATAAATTGTAAATATTTTAAAGACTAAGAAAATGGTTAAAGTAACCGCTGCAGAGGTAAATAAATTAAGGAAAACAACAGGTGCAGGAATGATGGACTGCAAGAAAGCTTTAGTTGAAGCAGAAGGAAATTTTGAAGAAGCAATAGATATCTTAAGAAAGAAAGGACAGAAAGTAGCTGCTAAAAGAGCAGATAGAGAGTCTACTGAAGGTGCTGCTATTGCAAAAGTTAATGATAATAAAACTGTTGGAGTATCAATTGTTTTAGGATGTGAAACTGATTTTGTTGGTAAAAATGACAGTTTTGTAAGCCTTGCTAACGAATTTGCAGAACTGGCATTAAATTGTTCTTCTAAAGAAGAGTTGCTTGCTGCAGACTTTAACGGGATGACCGTTGCTGAAAAATTGATTGAACAAACAGGAGTTATTGGAGAAAAACTTCAAATCAATTCTTTTGAAAAAGTAGAAGCAGTATTTGTTGGTTCCTACATACATGCTGGTAACAAAATAGCTACTATTGTAGGCTTATCAGCTGCTTCTGAAGGAGCTGAAGTTGTTGCTAAGGATGTTGCAATGCAAGCTGCTGCAATGAATCCTATTGCTTTAAACGAAAATGAAGTTGATGCTTCTATCATTGAAAAAGAAATTGAAATTGCAAAAGAACAATTAAGAGCAGAAGGTAAACCTGAGGCTATGTTAGAAAATATTGCAAAAGGAAAAATAAAACGTTTCTTTAAAGACAATACCCTAGTAAATCAAGCATTCATTAAAGATAGTAAGCAAAGTGTTGCTGATTATGTAAAAACTATTGGAGATGTAAGCGTAACAGGATTTAAACGTGTTGCCTTAGGATAATATGTTTTTTTAGTATCTTGGAGTCACTTCAGTATATTAAAAAATATAACTCACAAACCTCGTTAGTGACTGATTTAATTTCAGGATACTAACGAGGTTTTTTCATGCAAACAAGCATTCTAGAAAAGAAAAAAAATGCTTAATTTTGTGTAACTTTCAAAATATGCAATACAAAAGAGTACTTTTAAAACTAAGTGGTGAGGCACTTATGGGAGATAGACAATATGGTATAGATCCTAATCGTCTAAAAGAATACGCAAAAGAAATTAAAGAAGTAACTGATAAAGGCATTGAACTAGCTATAGTTATTGGTGGAGGAAATATTTTTAGAGGTGTTTCGGGAGCTAGTAATGGAATGGATCGTGTTCAGGGTGATCATATGGGAATGTTAGCAACCTGTATAAATGGATTAGCACTTCAAAGTGCCCTAGAAGACGAAGGGATATACACAAGACTCCAAACCGCCATTCAGATTAAGGAAATTGCAGAACCTTATATTAAAAGAAAAGCAATTCGTCATCTAGAAAAAGGAAGAGTTGTTATTTTTGGAGCAGGAACAGGAAATCCCTATTTTACAACAGATACAGCAGCTGTTTTAAGAGCTATTGAAATTAATGCTGATGCAATTTTAAAAGGAACACGTGTAGACGGCATCTATAATGTGGATCCTGAGAAAGATAAAAATGCAATTAAATTTGAAACAATTACATTTAAAGATGTGATTAGCAAAGGGTTAAAGGTAATGGATATGACAGCATTTACTTTAAGTGAAGAAAATAAGCTCCCAATTATTGTTTTTGACATGAATACAAGTGGAAATCTCTTAAAATTAGTTTCTGGTAAACAAATTGGGACCATTGTTAATCATTAACAAAATATCATACTTATGAATGAAGAAATTGAATTTATCGTAGATTCTGCAAAAGAACAAATGCAAGGAACTATAGATTTTTTAATCAAAGAATTAAGAAGTATTAGAGCGGGGAAAGCATCACCATCTATGCTCTCAAATATCATGGTAGATTATTATGGCTCTCAAACTCCCTTAGGGCAAGTTGCAAATGTAAATACACCTGACGCTAGAACTATTAGCATTCAACCTTGGGAAAAACAAATGCTTACAGAGATTGAAAAAGCTATAATGAAAGCTAATATTGGTTTTAATCCAATGAATAATGGTGAAAATATAATTATTAATGTACCTCCTTTAACAGAAGAAAGAAGGCGTGGCCTTGCAAAACAAGCAAAGTCAGAAGCTGAACATGCGAAGGTTGGTATAAGAAATGCTCGAAAAGAAGCTAACAATGAAATAAAAAAATTAGACATATCTGACGATATGAAAAAGAATGTAGAGACAGATATTCAACAACTTACAGACACTTTTGTTAAAAAAACTGAGGAACTATTTGACTTAAAAGAAAAAGAAATTATGACTGTTTAAAAGCCTCATAAAAACTTAGTTAATAGCAACCCAAAATCTTAATATAAATAAGAATGAATTTCTGGACTAGAGTATCAAGAATTATCTTAAAAAACAGATACTTAATTCTTATTCTTATCGCCATAGCTACAACTTTTCTTGTTTCTCAAATGAAACATATGAGGTTTTCATACACTGAGGCAAACTTGTTACCTGAAGACCATGAGGTAAATATTCAATACAATCAATTTTTAGATATTTTTGGAGAAGAAGGAAATTTAATATTACTTGCAATTAAAGACTCCACAGTCTTTACTCCTACTAAATTTAATCTATGGAATTCACTAGCTAAATCATTTGACTCTTTAAATGAGGTTGAATTTACATTGTCTATTGCTGACGTTAAAAAGTTAAAAAAAGACACAAAAAATAAAAAGTTTTTACTACAGTCTATTTATACAGAAAAACTCACCTCTCAAAAAACAGTTGATGCTGTAAAAAAAGAATTATTTGAAAAGCTTCCCTTTTACGATAATTTACTTTACAATAAAGAAACAGGAACCATACAAACCGCTATCTATATAAATAAAGAAATTGTAAATACACCTGTGAGAAAAGCATTTGTATTTAAAAAACTTATTCCTATCATAGAAGCTTTTGAAAAAGAAACAAATTTAGATGTTCGTGTGTCAGGAATGCCATACATAAGAACAATAAATGCTCAGAATATTATTGATGAAATTCAATTATTTGTTTTAGGTGCACTTCTTATAACTGGGATAATTTTCTTTTTCTTTTTTCGTTCCTACAGAGCAACATTCATTACTCTTTTAGTCGTAACCATTGGCGTTACTTGGGCTTTTGGTTTTATTGGTCTCTTCGGGTATGAGATCACTGTTTTAACTGCGTTAATACCCCCTTTAATTATAGTTATTGGTGTTCCTAACGCTGTATTCCTTATCAATAAGTATCAACAAGAAATAAAGTTACACGGCCAGCAGGCTAAAGCATTACAACGTGTCATTTCTAAAATAGGTAATGCTACCTTAATGACTAATATTACAACTGCATCAGGTTTCGCTACTTTTGTTTTTGTTAAAAGTCAATTACTTAGAGAATTTGGTATTCTTGCCTCTATAAATATATTAAGCATTTTTGTTTTAGCACTTTTAATTATTCCCATTCTTTACAGCTTTATGAAGCCTCCAAAGAAGAAACATCTCAATCATTTAGAAAAAAAATGGATTGAAAATGTTGTGAATTGGATGGAAAATATGGTGCGTAAACGTAGAATAACTATATACATTACTACAGTTATTATTATAATTTTAGGAATTATTGGATTGTATCAAATACGTGTTTCAGGAAGTTTAATTGAAGACATGCCAAAAACCAAAGATTTCTACAAGGATATTAAATTCTTTGAAAAAGAATTTGGAGGTATTATGCCGTTAGAAATTTTAATTGACACAAAAAAGGATAAAGGTGTTATGAAGCTTTCTACCCTGAAAAGGATGGATAAACTTAATGAAGTTATAGAGTCTTTCCCCGAATTATCTAAACCAGTATCTGTTGTTAACTTGGTTAAATATTCTAAACAAGCCTATTATAAAGGCAATCCAAAATATTACCAACTTCCAACATCTCAAGAACAAAACTATATTTTTGAATACACGAAAAACTCTGACGGAAATTCAGATTTACTAAATAATTTTTTAGATTCTACAGGTCAATATGGTCGAATAACCACCTTCATGAAAGATGTAGGAACTGACAAAATGAATGATATTCAGCAGCGACTTCAACAGGTAGTAAATAAAGAATTTCCAAAAGATCGTTATGATGTCTCTTTTACCGGAAAGGCTTTGGTATTTTTAAGAGGAACTAATTATTTAATTAGTAACCTTGTCTTTTCACTGTCTTTAGCTATTTTTTTAATTGCATTATTTATGGCTTGGATGTTTAGATCTTTTAAAATGATTTTAATTTCCATAATTCCAAACATGTTACCATTACTTATTACAGCGGGGTTAATGGGCTTCTTTGGAATTCCTATCAAACCCTCTACTATCTTAGTGTTTAGTATTGCTTTTGGGATTTCTGTAGACGACACCATTCACTTCCTAGCCAAGTATAGACAGGAATTAATTGCTAATAATTGGAAGATTAGAAAATCTGTTTACGCTGCTCTGAGAGAAACAGGAATCAGTATGTTTTACACTTCAATAGTACTTTTCTTTGGCTTCTTAGTATTTACGGTATCGAGCTTTGGTGGAACTATTGCATTAGGTGGGCTGGTATCTGTTACCTTATTACTTGCAATGGTTTCAAACTTACTATTATTGCCTTCCTTATTACTTACTTTTGAAGACAAAATTGCCAATAAAAAAGTTTTAAAAGAACCTTCTATAAAAATTATTCCTCAGGAAGAAAAGAAAAAATCCAAATAAACCAAAAGGATTACCAAAGTATTCATTGGTCAATGTTTTTCAAAAAAGTATCTTTGCTTTAATGTGCTTAATATAACATAAATTAATGTTTAAATAATGAAAACAAGTAGTGTAGCCAAATTATTACAATCAGATATAACTTTACAAGAAGTTACATTAAAAGGGTGGGTAAGAACATTTAGAAGTAATCGTTTTATTGCCTTAAATGATGGCTCTACAATTCACAATATACAATGTGTTGTTGATTTTGAAAACACAAAAGAGGAAACTCTAAAAAGGATTACTACTGGTGCATCTGTTTGCATTATTGGAACACTTGTGAAAAGTCAAGGGAAAGGACAAAATATAGAAATACAGGTTTGCTCATTACAGATATTAGGCGATTCAAATCCTGATGAATACCCAATTCAACCCAAAAAACATAGCTTAGAATTTTTAAGAGAAAATGCTCACTTAAGAGTAAGAACAAATACATTTAGTGCAGTAATGAGAGTTCGCTCTAAATTATCTTTTGCTGTTCATAAATATTTCCAAGAAAATGGTTTTCACTACGTTAATACACCAATTATAACGGGTTCCGATGCTGAAGGCGCTGGAGAGATGTTTGGGGTTTCAAATTTCGAAATAAATAAAGCCCCTTTAAACGAAGATGGAAGTATTGATTACAAACAAGATTTCTTCGGAAAAGAAACAAACCTAACAGTTTCTGGACAACTTGAAGCTGAAACCTATGCAATGGCTTTAGGTAAAGTATATACTTTTGGACCTACATTCAGAGCAGAAAATTCAAATACAACACGTCATTTAGCTGAATTTTGGATGATTGAACCAGAAGTTGCTTTTATGGATTTAGACGGCAATATGGATTTGTCAGAGGATTTTATTAAATCTGTACTTGGATATGTTATAGAACATTGTAAAGATGATTTAGCTTTTTTGGATAAGCGATTCGCTGATGAAGAAAAGACAAAACCACAATTACAAAGAAGTGAAATGTCATTACTAGAGAAATTAAACTTCGTAGTAGAAAATAACTTCAAACGGGTTAGTTATTCAGAAGCAATTGATATTTTACGAAATTGCAAGCCCAATAAAAAGAAAAAATTTCAATTTCCAATACATGAATGGGGAGCAGATTTACAATCTGAACATGAACGTTTTTTGGTTGAAAAACATTTTAAATGCCCTGTAATTTTATTTGATTATCCAGCCAACATTAAAGCATTTTACATGCGTTTGAATGAAGATGGAAAAACGGTAAGAGCCATGGATGTTTTATTTCCCGGGATTGGGGAAATTGTAGGAGGAGCACAACGTGAGGAACGTCTAGATGTTTTAAAAGAAAAAATGGCTGCTTTAGATATTGATGAAAAAGAATTGTGGTGGTATTTAGACACTAGGAAATTTGGAACTGCAGTACATTCTGGTTTTGGGTTAGGGTTTGAAAGGTTAGTTCAGTTCGCTACTGGTATGAGTAACATCAGAGATGTTATACCATTCCCAAGGACTCCGCAAAATGCAGAGTTTTAATTCAGTTCTTTTTGTACCTTTAGAACATGCTAAAACAAAGTCTAAACTTTAAGCTTTCCCAAAAGCTTTCACCCCAGCAGATTCAATTAATGAAGATGATTCAATTGCCAACACAGGCTTTTGAAGAGCGTTTAAAGCAAGAAATAGAGGAAAACCCAGCGCTTGATACTGGGAAAGAAGAAACAGATGATTTTGAAGGAGATTTAGAGAATGAATTTGATGATGATGGAACAGAAAAAATAGATACTGAAGATATCAACATTGATGATTATCTTAGTGATGATGAAATCCCTAACTATAAAACACAAGCAAATAATTATTCTTCAGATGATGAAGAAAAACAGGTACCCTATGCAGCTGGAAAAACCTTTCACCAATCTTTACGAGAACAATTAAATACTTTTAGTCTTAGCGATGAAGAAAATGCTATTGCTGAATTTTTAGTAGGAAGTATAGATGACAGTGGTTATCTAAGAAGAGATCTTGACGATTTAGTAGATGATTTAGCCTTCACACAAAACTTCTTTACTACTGTAGATAAAATAGAGAAAGTTTTAGTTAAGGTTGTTCAAACACTAGACCCAATAGGAGTTGGTGCCAGAGACCTGAAAGAATGTTTAATCATACAATTAAAGTCTAAGTCTTCGACTGATGTTAGAGTTTTGGCAATTAACATTTTGGAAACTGCATTTGATAAATTTGTCAAAAAACATTACAATAAATTATTAGAAAAATTTGACATTAATGAAGAAGTGCTTAAAAATACAATAACTGAGATCTCAAAATTAAACCCAAAACCTGGAAGTTCTTATGCTGGAAATAACAAAATAGCAGAACAAATTGTTCCAGACTTTTCTATTCGAATTTTAGATGGAGAACTAGACCTAACGTTAAACTCTAGAAATGCCCCAGAATTACATGTTTCCAGAGAATATAATAATATGCTTAAAGGCTATCAAGAATCTACTAAAAAAAGTAAATCTCAAAAAGATGCTGTAATTTTTATAAAACAAAAACTAGATGCAGCGAAGTGGTTTATTGATGCTATAAAACAACGTCAACAAACCTTAATGGTAACAATGAATTCTATCATGCATCACCAATATGATTATTTTTTAACTGGTGATGAACGAAAGTTAAAACCCATGATTTTAAAAGATATTGCTGATAAAATACAAATGGATGTTTCTACCATTTCTAGAGTTGCAAATAGTAAATATGTATCCACACCATACGGGACAAAATTAATAAAAGAATTCTTTTCTGAATCGATGAAAAATGATCAAGGTGAGGATGTGTCTACTAGAGAAATAAAAAAAATATTAGAAACTGTTATCAGCGAAGAAAACAAACGAAAACCTCATACTGATGATAAACTTTCGTTACTTCTGAAAGAAGAAGGGTACCCAATAGCAAGAAGAACAGTAGCCAAATACAGAGAGCAATTAGATATCCCTGTTGCTCGATTGAGAAAGGAATTCTAATGAAATTACACAAAGTCATATCTACGATATTGCATCCTACTGTATTACCAACTGTTGGTACTTTTCTATATTTTATTTTTGTAACACAATCATTTGAAAAGAGGCTTCAATTAATAGTACTGGGACTAATATTTTTATTAACCTATATAGTCCCTATACTTCTTCTATTTTTTTTGAAAAATTTTGGATTTATTAAAGACTTTCAGGTTTCTACCATAAAAGAAAGACGGGTTCCAGTTATATTTATGATTCTTATTTTATATTTTTTAGGAAATACGATTCTACAAATTCCTATGATCAGAAATTTAGGTATTCTGTTTTATGGTACATCACTAAGTTTAATTTGTATTTATTTACTTTTCAGCGCAAAATTAAAATCTAGTTTACACCTTGTTTCAATGGGTAATATGCTTGGTTTTTTTTTAATTATGACCAATGTCAATAATTTATCTATTTTATTTATAATTATACTCTTGATATTTTTATCAGGAATATTGGCAAGCTCTAGATTATATTTAAAGGCGCATACGCCTATCGAACTTCTTATTGGTTTTTTTTTAGGATTTACATCTCAATTTCTACTATTTATTTCATTACAATAGATAAAAGATTAAACCAATTCTCATAATTTTTGAGGAAATATTTACGGTATCAAGTGAAGTATTTTTTAAAATTGGGTTTAATCCATAATATATATGGGCTGTAAAAACATCATAACCTGCCGAAAGGGTTAGCCCATATTGCCATGTATTATAACTAGAAACATTACGATAAGAAAATGAATTATATTGGTCAGAAAATTTAAAGTTATTTGACAAATTATAACTTGCTTTGACTCCCGCATAAACTCGCCAAAATTTGTAGGTTTGTGCATCTGAACCCCTCCATCTTAACTCGAAAGGAAATTCTAAATTATGAACTAAAAGTTCATTAATAATTCCAGAATTATCTGCACTAAAAATAATATCGTTGTTATCCTGAGTAATCGTTAATCCATGATTTAAAAGATCAAAATTATACCCAAAGCCAACAGCCATAGAAATGTTTCCTTGTTTATTTAAAATCTGGTCTTTCATAAACCCAGCAGACAAACCATATGAGAAACCGCTACCTTTTGCCATAGCAGGTTGATTAAACAAATGGTTGTAGGAAATCATAAAATACACCTGATCTTCAGCATACTTATTTCCTAGACTTAATGAATCTTTTTGTGCTAAAGAGGTTAATGAATACAGTATAAAAAATAAAAGATTAAGCTTTTTCACATGTAATGAATTATAATTTTTAAAATTATAACATAAAAAAGGGAATACAAAAAATTTGTATTCCCTTTTTTATATTTAATAATGTATTACGTTTAATTATCAGCTCCTGTTTGAGTAGAATAACTTAATTTTAAAGCATTGACATCTCTTAATTTGATTCTAATGTCTGTAATCGTTCCTACACTAGATTCTTTATCTGCTTTAATTGAAGTTGTCATGAAAGGGATTTCACCTTCAGAAACCTCTTCTCTAGCTCTTAAAATGAAAGACGGAACATCCTCTGGCGTAGCTATCTTATCATTTAACTGAATTCTATTATAAGCAGTCCCATATTTTTGATCTTTTGCTTTACCAACATAAATAGTACTAACCAGACTCTTGTGTTCTAGTTTCTTTATCTCTGTAGCACTTGGTAATCTGGGTGCTTCAATTTGTAAAGAAGTTTCTCTCATAGTAGTTGTAACCATAAAGAAAAATAATAACATAAATACAATATCCGGCAATGAGGCTGTATTAACAGCAGGCATTCCTTTTTTCTTCTTTTTAAACTTAGACATTTTGTATGTTTTTATTGATGTTAAGAGGTAGGTTCAGCATCAGATATAATCTGAGGAAAACTAGTTTTAATATCCTCAACTTTTTTCTTTAAATCATCTTTTTCAGAACCTCTACTGTCTTTATACCTCTTTTCTAATTCTGAATATGCTATTCCATAACGTTGTTGACATAATCTATTTCTTAAAACAGTATAAGCCTTTAACAATTCATTTTGGACTTCAATATAGGTTCCGTAATCAGTCCCTCTATCACTTTGTACAGATATAATTGCTTTGTTAGGATGATCTGAAGATGATGGGCTTCTTTCACCTTCACAATAGTCACAAGGTGCTCCTGGGGTACCATCTTCTCCTGGCTTACCATCTCCTCCACCGTTATCAATAAATTTGATCGCTGCTTCCTTTAACTCAGATAACTCCATTCTATTATCTTCTACCAATAACTCGTTATTTCTATTGATATTTACTTCAAAGATATTTTTCTCCTTTATAATAGGTGGTTTGTAATCTGGTGGTGGTTTCTCTGATAATTTCTTAGAAATACCTGAATCAACATTCATAGTGGTAGTTACTAAGAAGAAAATTAATAACAAGAAGGCAATATCTGCCATAGACCCTGCATTAATTTCCGGTGTCTCTCTTCTTGCCATAAATTAAGATTTTATAAGTCCTTTTGCTAAATCAACTACAAAAAATATGCCACCAATTAGCACTAAAATTGTACTGTACCATATTAAACTACCTACCCATTGGTTTGAGGCAGCTCCTAATTCTCCGCCTTCTAAAACTTTCCCTTGAGCATCTAAAACAGGCTCACTATCACCTAAAAGGTAAGAAACAATTAAAAGAACAACCATAACTCCTAAACCTAGTAAGGTCTTTTTTAAATTTTCTGGATTTTTAACTAATCCTCTTATTGATAAACCTATTGTTATAATCACAGCTGCATAAAATAAATATAAAGAGAATGCGATTAAAGGTCCAACAGCATTACTAACCGATTCTGGAGATCCATCAGTAAAGGAAACATTAACAAATAATGCAATTCCTAGTACAGATATAACAGCCACTATGATGGTTAGTATTTTTGAAATTTTACTATTCATAAGGCGTCTTATTTTTTATATTTAACTAATAAATCTATAAGAGTAATAGAAGCATCTTCCATGTTGTTTACGATACTATCTACTTTAGAAATAATGTAGTTGTAAAAAACTTGAAGTATAATCGCTACAATTAGACCAAATACCGTAGTTAATAAAGCTACTTTAATACCTACCGCTACAACTCCTGGAGAAATATCATTGGCAACAGCAATGGCGTCAAAAGCGTCAATCATACCAATTACAGTTCCCATAAACCCTAACATCGGTGCTAAAGCGATAAACAATGATAACCAAGAAATATTCTTTTCTAGTAATCCCATTTGTACACCACCATAACCAATAACAGCTTTTTCTGCAGATTCAATTCCTTCATCAACTCTATCAAGTCCTTGATAAAAAATAGACGCTACCGGTCCTTTTGAGTTTCTACAAACTTCTTTTGCTGCTTCTACACCACCAGAACTTAAAGCCTCATCTACGCTAGTCATTAACTTCTTAGTATTGGTAGTAGCCATGTTTAGATAAATAATTCTTTCTATTGCAATTGCAAGACCTAAGATAAGGGCTACCAATACAATTCCCATAAAACCAGGACCACCTTCAATAAAACGTTGTTTTAATACTTGGTGAAAAGTTTGTTCAGCGACCTCAGCCTCTTGTGCAAATACTGATTGGATAGCTCCAAAAAACATGAATCCTGTTACTGTAAGGATATTTACTACTTTTTTCATCATCGTTGTAATTAATTTTTAATAATTTAATTTTTAAGATATAACATCATGTTACATGAAAAGAAAAAAATTAAACGTCATTAAGTTTCAAAATGAAACTAGTCAAGGCTTAATTTAATTCAGATGACCAAGTAACAAAAAATAGTTGGTTTCTTAAAAAAAAATAAAAAGTTTTTATGCAACTATTACCAAAAACTAGGAGATTTAACAAAATCTCTACTTATTTGTTATTTCTCCTCTCAAAGATTGCTCATAATATAAGACAAACTCATCTTTTTTTATCCCAATTCCTAAAAGGTACATCAATTTTGCAGTTGCCGACTCTGTAGTCATATCTTTAGCGTCTATAACGCCTATTTCTTTTAATTGAGAACTAGTTTCGTAATGACCTAGTAAAACTGATCCCCCAACACATTGAGTCACATTAATAATATAAATTCCTTCACCTATGGCTTTTGAAATTAACTTGATAAATTCTTCATTATTTGGAGCATTACCTGCTCCATAAGTTTCTAGGATAACTCCTTTTATCCCTTTAACGTTTAATATACTTTCAATGACCTTAATTGAAATACCTGGAAACAATTTAATGATTACAATATCTGAACACAAGTTTTTTCTAATGATTAGCTTTTTTGTGTGAGTAGGTACTTCTAAAAAATCTTGATTAAAATTCAGGTGAACACCACTCTCAGCTAACGGAGGGTAATTCATTGAAGCAAATGCTTCAAATTGTTCTGCACTAAGCTTGGTGGTTCTATTTGCTCTATATAATTTATACTCAAAATATAAACATACTTCGCTTATTATTGGAAGGCCATCTCTGTGTGCACTTGCAATTTCAATGGAAGTAATTAAATTTTCTTTTGCATCTGTTCGCAGATAACCTATTGGTAGTTGTGATCCGGTAAAAATAACTGGTTTAGCTAAATACTCTAACATAAAACTAATGGCAGATGAAATGTAAGACATAGTATCAGACCCTGTTAAGACTACAAAACCATCATGTTGTTCATAATTTTGCTCAATCATCTCTGCAATTTGAACATAGTATTGTGTATTCATATTTGAGGAATCTATGGGGTCATCAAATGAAAGAGAGGTGATGTCACAGTCTAATTGTTTTAATTCAGGTATATTTTCTAAAATCTGACTAAAATCAAATGCTTTCAAGGCTTTTGAAGAATGATCTTTTACCATCCCGATGGTACCTCCTGTGTAAATGATTAGTATTTTTCGTTTACTTGTCATTTTGTCACTATTTTTATGAAAAAATTTAATTGGAATACTTTATGATGTAAAAGTATCAAAGTAAATTGAATACTCATTTTTAATATTAAAAATTATGATAGAATTTTATATAATCATCGGTGCTATAGCTCTTTCAAGCTGGGCGGTGAGTAATACTCTTAAGAACAAATTTAAAAAATACTCCAAAGTTCATTTAAGAAATGGCATGTCTGGTGCTGAGATTGCAGAAAAAATGTTAGCAGATCATGGCATAAGAGATGTTAAAGTGGTGTCTACTGCTGGAATGCTAACCGATCATTATGATCCTAGAAATAAAACTGTAAATCTTAGTGCTAGTGTTTACAGCCAAAGAAATGCTGCTGCTGCTGCTGTAGCGGCTCATGAAGTTGGACATGCTGTGCAACATGCACAAGCTTATGAATGGTTGACCATGCGATCTAAATTAGTTCCTATGGTGAGCGTTTCCTCAAGATTTTCACAATGGCTTGTTTTTGGTGGCTTAATTTTAGGTGCTGCTTCAGACAATACTGGAATTGGATTTTATATTGCTATTGTTGGTTTGGGTTTTATGGCTTTAGCCACAGCATTTAGCTTTATCACATTACCAGTAGAGTATGATGCAAGTAATAGGGCATTAGCATGGCTAAAAAATAAAAATATGGTAAGTCAGCAAGAATATGCTGGATCTAAAGATGCTTTAAAATGGGCTGCTAGAACGTATCTAGTTGCTGCCCTAGGTTCTTTAGCAATGCTATTGTATTGGGGACTTCAAGTTTTAGGGAGTAGAGATTAACTATTCTGAAAATAAAAAAAGCTTCGATAAATCGAAGCTTTTTTTATTTAATCATTTAACTTTAAAACAGCCATAAACGCTTCTTGAGGAATTTCTACATTTCCAACCTGACGCATTCTTTTCTTTCCTTTCTTCTGCTTTTCCAATAATTTTCGTTTTCTAGAAATATCACCTCCATAACATTTTGCAGTTACATCTTTCCGCAATGCTTTGGTAGTTTCTCTAGCTATAATTTTTGCTCCAATAGCTGCTTGAATTGGAATATCAAACTGTTGTCTTGGTATTAACTGTTTCAGTTTTTCAACAATCTTCTTTCCAATTGTATAGGCGTTGTCGGCATGCAATAAAGCAGAAAGCGCATCTACAGGTTGACCGTTTAATAAAATATCTACACGCACCAGTTTAGATGTTTTCATTCCTATTGGATTGTAATCAAAAGAAGCATACCCTTTAGAAACTGTTTTTAAACGATCATAAAAATCAAACACAATTTCTGCCAACGGCATGTTAAAGGTTAATTCAACTCGTTCTGTTGTTAAATAGGTTTGATTGGTAATCTCTCCTCGCTTTTCAATACATAAGCTCATGACTTGACCAACAAAATCTGATTTGGTAATAATAGAGGCTTTAATATACGGCTCCTCCACTCTTTCTAACCTTGAAGGCTCTGGCAAATCTGAAGGATTGTTTAATAAAACAATATCCTCTGGATTCTTTTTAGTGTAGGCGTGATATGACACGTTAGGAACTGTTGTAATTACTGTCATATTAAATTCACGCTCTAAACGTTCTTGAATAATCTCCATATGAAGCATTCCAAGAAATCCACATCGGAAACCAAACCCTAATGCAGCTGAGCTTTCTGGAACAAATACTAAAGAAGCATCATTTAATTGTAATTTCTCCATAGAGTATCTCAACTCCTCATAATCTTCTGTATCTACAGGATAAATTCCTGCAAAAACCATTGGTTTTACATCTTCAAAACCATCAATCGTTTCTGTAGTTGGGTTTTGAGCATCTGTAATGGTATCTCCTACTTTTACTTCTTTAGCTGTTTTAATTCCTGTAATCAAATAGCCTACATCACCAGTTTTTACTGATTTTTTTGCAACTTGATTCAGTTTTAAAGTTCCAACCTCATCAGCATAATACTCATTATCTGTAGCCATAAATTTAATACGTTGCCCTTTTTTGATCTCGCCATTTAAAATTCTAAAGTAAGTTTCGATACCTCTGTAAGAATTATAAACTGAATCAAAAATTAAAGCTTGTAAGGGTGCCTCAGGATCACCTTTTGGAGCAGGAATTCTGTCTATAATTGCAGTTAAAATATGATCAACTCCAAAACCAGTTTTACCACTGGCATGGATTACTTCTTCTGGTTTACACCCTAGTAGGTCTACTATGTCATCGGTTACCTCTTCTGGATTTGCCGAAGGTAAATCTACTTTGTTTAAAATTGGAATAATCTCTAAATCATTTTCTAGAGCCAAATACAAATTTGATATGGTTTGAGCCTGGATGCTTTGTGCTGCATCTACTATTAGTAATGCACCTTCACAAGCTGCTATAGAACGAGAAACTTCATAGGAAAAATCTACATGTCCAGGAGTGTCAATAAGGTTTAAAATATAATCTTCTCCATTTTGATTATAGTCCATCTGGATGGCATGAGATTTAATAGTGATACCACGTTCACGTTCTAGATCCATATTATCTAGCAACTGATTTTGCTTTTCTCTATCGGTTACTGAACCTGTATAATCTAACAATCTATCTGCCAATGTACTTTTACCATGATCGATATGAGCGATAATGCAAAAGTTTCTAATATTCTTCATTCGTTACATTATTTTAAGGGTGCAAATATAAGTGATTTAGAAAGTCGAAACAATAAAAACATTTTCTGAAAAATGTTCAAATTTAAGTTTATAACTAATCCATTTTAATAAAAAAATATGATCTTAGTAATTCAATTTAAATATTTTAAATATGAAGATGAAAATAATCTTAATAATTTTTAGCATTATTGTAATACTCTTTGTTATCACTCAACTCTTTTTTTTAAACAGTCAACGAAATATTGAAACCTACTCTTTTAAAGTAATAGATACCTATGAAAGCATTGAAATACGGCAATATGAAGCTTCTTTATTTACTTCAGTTCAAATGCCCTCCAACAATTATCGTAAAACCTCTAGTAAAGGTTTTTCTGTTTTAGCAGGGTATATTTTTGGAGGTAATGACAAAGAAGAAAAAATAGCTATGACCTCTCCAGTAGCCATGTCTTTGAAAGATTCTACTACAATGCTATTTCTAGTTCCTAAAAAATATACAAGAGATAATCTACCAGTACCAAATGACTCAAGTATAGAATTTAAAGATATACCTGAAAAAAAAGTGGCTGCAATTTCTTTTGGCGGTTGGGCTAATGATTTAAAAATAGCAGCTTTTAAGAAGAATTTAATTACCGCTTTAAATATTAAAGGGATAGAATACACTGATAACTTTTACTTTTTAGGATACAATGCCCCAATGGAAGTTTTTAACAGAAAGAATGAGATCATTGTTGAATTAAAATAACCTCCTCTATTCTTGCCACTCAGCAATAAACAAATTGGTATCTCTCCCTCCTCCATTATTTCTGTTAGAGGAGAATGCTAGCCATTTTCCATCATTTGAAAATACAGGAAAAGCATCAAATGTTTCACCATGGGTAATTCTTTTTAAGTTTTTACCATCCAAGTCAATCATATATAGATTAAATGGAAAACCTCTTTCAGCCTCAAAGTTTGATGAAAATAAAATTTTCTTGCCTGATGGATGAAAAAACGGACTCCAGTTCGCATTTCCTAGATTTGTTAATTTTCTTAAATCTGAACCGTCTGAATTACAGATATATAATTCCATCTCCGTTGGCTCTACCAGGCCCTGAGATAATAAATCTTTGTATGCTTTTATTTCCTCATCAGACTTAGGTCTAGATGATCTGAAAATTAGTTTTGTTCCATCTGGAGAGAAAAATGCTCCACCATCATATCCTAACTCATCAGTTATCTGTTTTACATCTGAACCATCTATATTCATAGTATACAACTCTAAATCTCCACTTCTAGTTGAAGTAAATACTATTTTATCTCCTTTTGGAGATACTGTGGCCTCAGCATCATAACCTTTTTCATTAGTCAGTTGATTTACAATATTTCCTTCTAAATCAGAAACAAAAATATCATAGCTGTCATAAATTGGCCATACATAACGCCCATTTTTTCGAAGAGGAGCCGGCGGACACTCTTCGTCTCCTAAGTGAGTAGAACCATATACATAATGCTTATTATCTGGCAAAAAGTAGGCACAAGTAGTTCGGCCTTTCCCAGTACTTATCATTGGAGGAACTTTTTCAGAAAAAGTTTGATTAATGTTCATTAAAAACATTTGATCACATTCAACACCCCATTCATTATTATTAGATTGAAATATTAATTGTTGATCATCAAAACTCCAATATGCCTCAGCATTATCCCCTCCAAAAGTAATTTGACGAATACTCTTAAAATGAACTTCTTCAGCAAAAATAAGTGAATCATTACCTGCCACTAAAGTGTCTGATTTTTTAGCATCTGTATTGGTGCAACTAATACTAAGAAAAGTTAGTAATAAAATTGATAATACTCTAAATTTCATATCGTTGTTTTTAATGCTTAATTTTGAACAAAAATAATACTATTCTTATGAGAAACTTTCCAATTTTATTCTTTTTAATTTTATGTGGTTCTTGTTCAAATGAAGTTTCAAATAAAAGTCAAATAAAAACCGATGTAGTTTACTTAGCTGATGATTTATTAGAGGGAAGACAAACAGGTACTGAAGGTGAGAAGAAGGCTGCAGATTATATTGCTAAAAGATTTAAAGATTTAGGATTACTAGCTAAAGGAACTACTAATTTTGATCAAGAATTTTCTTTTATTCCTAAAACTGATCCTCACTCTGAAGTTACATTTACAAAAAATGAGGATGGAACCATAACCGGTAGAAATGTGATTGGGTATATAAATAATGATGCTAAAAACACCATTGTTATTGGAGCACATTATGACCATTTAGGATATGGCGGTGACGGCTCTCTCTTCAGAGACTCTATAAAAGCAATTCACAATGGAGCTGATGACAATGCAAGTGGAACAGCCGTTATGTTAGATTTAGCTAGAAAATTAAATACTACTAATACCAATAATAATTATTTGTTCATTGCTTTTTCAGGAGAGGAAATGGGATTACTTGGATCTAATTACTTTGTGAAAAATCCAACAATTAACATCAAGGCTGTCTCTTATATGATTAATATGGATATGGTAGGTAGATTAAAAAAAGACAATGCACTAGCCGTTTATGGCTCAGGAACATCTCCAATGTTTAAACAAGTTTTGAAGGCTCACAACAATAAATTTAAACTTATTGAAAATGAATCTGGAGTTGGGCCAAGCGATCATACTAGCTTTTATTTAGCAGACATCCCTGTTTTGCATTTTTTTACGGGACAACATGAAGATTATCACAAGCCAGGTGACGATGCTGATAAACTAAACTATCAAGGAATGGAAATAATTTCTGAATACATATTTGATATTATCTCTGATCTTGATGACAATGGAAAATTAGCATTTAGAAAAACTAAAAACGAAAGTGAAAGTACTCCAAGATTCAAAGTTGGTTTAGGAGTAATTCCCGATTATTTATTTGATGGAAAAGGAATGCGAATCGATGGAGTTTCGGAGGGAAGGCCAGCAGAAAATGGAGGGCTTCTAAAAGGTGACATCGTAATTCAATTGGGAGACAGTGTTGTTACAGATATGATGAGTTATATGAGGGCCTTATCTGTTTTTGACAATGGAGATAAGACAACTGTTATGGTAAAACGAGGAAATAAAGAGATTAGTTCCGTCATAGAGTTTTAATCTTAAAATTTTTACACTAAATTGCAATAGCTCAGTGTGCTATTATTTATTAATAATTCAAAGTAGTTGAATTTATGAAATCTAAATACCTTATTCTAAGTTCATTAATCCTTGTGCTCTCTCTCAGTAGCTGCTCGACAGCCACTATTGAAGAAGTGATCATAACAGAACCTGTTACCTATGATACTGATGTGAGTATTATTATAAGTAATAATTGTCTTCCATGTCATGCCGGTGGATTTCCCTCTGCAGGTTTAAATCTTGAGGGGTATTTAAATGTAAGGTCATCAACTGAAAATGGAAATTTGTTGAGTAGAATTAATAGTATTTCTAACCCAATGCCACAGAGTGGTCCAATGGCGCCAGATTTAATTGCTACTATAGAGCAATGGGCTGAGGACGGTTTCATTGAAAACTAAACATATAATCTCATGAAAAAAGTAGCGATTACACTATTTTTATTGGTAAGTTTTTCAACTTTTGCTCAAAAATATTATACAAAAACAGGGAATACTCAATTCAAAGCTTCAGTACAAGCTTTTGAACCAGTAGAAGCAACAAACAATAGCACTACCGCAATTATAAATATAAATTCTGGAGAAATTGCCTCTCTACTTTTTGTAAAAGCTTTTAATTTTAGAGTTGCTCTTATGCAGGAGCATTTTAATGAAAACTATATGGATTCTGGCACTTTCCCGAAAGCGACTTTTAAGGGACTGATCTCTGATTTTGATTTTTCGGAAATTTCAAGCACTGAGAAAAAACTTCTCCTTAAAGGAATATTAACCGTAAGAGGAGTTGAAAAAAAGATTGAAACACTTGCAACGTTTTCAAAAAATGAAGATAAGCTTCTAATGGAGGCGTCTTTTGGTGTTCAACCAGAAGATTTTAATATTAAAATACCCAAAATTGTAAGTGATAAAATAGCAGGAACAATTAATATCTCTTTAGCCTATGAGTTTATTGAAAAAAAATAAGTTAGTCATTACTGTTCTAATCGTTTTCAGCGTTATTGGCTTTGCTTTTTACACATATGCCATGCAGCCCCCTACTGCAATTGAAAATAAAAAAATAGACTTTACAGGATCTGCCGATGAATTACTTCTCAAAATCACAGATCATACTGAAAAATGGCAAGATAAAATAGTTATTGTAACTGGAGAAGTAACAAATATAGATGACAAAGGGATTATGCTATCAAGTAAAATTTACTGTCAACTAAAACAAATAAATGACCTTAAGAAAATAAATCCTTCAAATAATATTTCTTTAAAAGGAAGAATTATTGGATATGATGATTTATTAGAAGAATTAAAATTAGATCAATGTATTATTCAATAAACAACTTTATTATGTTTAAAAAAGACCTACTTATTTTGTGTGCGTTTTTATTTAGTATTTCTAGCCTGTTTGCCCAAGACGATTTACTAGATGAATTAAACGAGAATACCCAAGACAGTTCCTATGAAATGCCAGCATTTAAGGCCATGAAAATTGGAAATCTTCAATCTACAAAAATGGCAGATCAAGGAGATTTTTATTTAATTGTTTCACACAGATTTGGTCCTTTGAAAGATGGATTTGATACTTTTTTAGGCTTAGATGAAGCCAGTACTAAAATTCAATTGTTATACTCTTTTTGGGAGGGTGTTCAATTTAGCATTAGTAGAGAATCGTACAACAGAACCTTAGCTGCATCAGCAAAAATACGTTTGGCAAGGCAATCTAAAGATTTTCCAGTAAATCTCGTAACCTATGCAACGGTAAATAGAAATACATTAATTGATGAAACTATTTTCCCAGATTTAAAATCTAGCGATCGTCAAAGTTATGCAACACAATTATTGGTGTCAAGACGGTTTTCAGATAAATTTTCTTTTCAACTTGCTCCAACATATATCAGAGAAAATCTTCAAAATTTAAATGTAGTTCCTGAAGAAAAATTTAATCAATTTGCGCTTGGTTTTGGTGGACGGTATAAGTTGAGTAAACGTATAAGTTTTAATGCAGAATATGTTTATAATATGAGTAGAGCAAAAAGCTCTCCTTTTGATAATTCGTATGCTTTTGGTTTAGATATTGAAACTGGCGGACATGTGTTTCAGTTATTATTTACCAACTCACAATCTAGTAACGAACCAGGATTTATGAGTAGCGCCGAAGGAGATATGGTTTTTGGATTTAATGTAGTTAGAGTTTTTTAATTATTTTTTGAATTGATCAGTTTTGGACTCTGATTAATAAAAACACTAATTTTGCAAAAAAATAATGTAGTTTGGTAAAAATAGACACTATAGAACTTCCAGATTTTCCACTATTGTTAGCACCTATGGAAGATGTTAGCGACCCGCCTTTTCGTGCTTTATGCAAAGAAAACGGAGCCGACGTTGTTTATACTGAGTTTATTTCTTCCGAAGGATTAATTCGTGATGCTGCAAAAAGTGTCATGAAATTAGATATTTATGAAAAAGAACGTCCGGTAGGAATTCAAATTTTTGGAGCCAATTTAGATTCGATGTTACGCTCTGTTGAAATTGTAGAGAAAACAAATCCTGACATTATAGATATTAATTTTGGTTGCCCTGTTAAAAAAGTGGTCTCTAAAGGTGCCGGTGCTGGAATATTAAAAGATATTGACTTGATGGTATCTCTCACGGAAGCCATGGTAAAGCATACCAATTTACCAATTACGGTAAAAACTCGCTTGGGCTGGGATCATGACTCGATAAAAATTGTTGAAGTTGCAGAAAGATTACAAGATGTAGGTTGTAAAGCTATTTCTATTCATGGAAGAACTCGTGCACAAATGTATAAGGGAGACGCAGACTGGAAACCCATTGCTGAAGTCAAAAATAATCCTAGAATGTATATCCCTGTGTTTGGAAATGGTGATGTAACTACCCCAGAAAAAGCGAAAGAAATGCGCGATGTCTATGGACTAGACGGAGCTATGATAGGAAGAGCTTCTATTGGATACCCTTGGTTTTTTAACGAAGTAAAACATTATTTTAAAACAGGTGAGCATCTAGTAGGACCAACAATTTCTGAAAGAACAGAAATGGCCCGTCGTCATTTACAAATGGCAATAGATTGGAAAGGAGAACATTTAGGAGTGGTAGAAACTAGAAGACACTATACCAATTATTTTAAAGGAATTCCTCATTTTAAAGAACATCGTTTAAAAATGGTTACCTCAGACGATCCAAAAGATGTATTTACTGCTTTTGACGTGGTTCAAGAAACCTTTGGCAATGCCATGATTCCAGCATTTAAATAGTATTATTTATCAATAAAATCTGCTGAAATTCTACTACTAGCTACCTTAGCTGCTAAAAACCCAAGTACTGTAATTGTGATCATTACAATCAAAAAATTTGAACCCCTTAATTCTACTGGATAAGGGATTGAAGATGTAATCATAAAAATTTGAAATTTTTGTTGGATAATTACAATAATCACTGATAAAAACAATCCAACAGTCATAGATATGATTGTCAACAAAAAACCCTGTAACACAAAAATCTTTTTTATTTCAGATAATGTAGCGCCTAGGCTTAACAATGTTTTTAAATTCTTTTTTTTGTCAATAATCATCATAATAATAGAACCAACTATATTAAACATAGCTATAATAACAATCAATGTAAAAATTAAGTAGGAGACAAAATTTTCTGTATTAATTACTTTATAAAAAAGCTCATTTAGTTGAGCTTTGGTTTTAACTTTATATTGACTACCCAGTTTCTCTTGCATTGACGCTGCAAAATTAGCTGAGTTACTATTTGGTATTAATTTTATTTCTATCCCTGTAAACTGATTTTCCTTATAGTTTACTAGTTGCTGTGCTTGAAAATTGGACACAAAAACATACGTATTCTCAAACTCTTCTGTCCCAAAATACGTACCCACTATTTGAGTTTTAATACTTCTGAAGCTTCGTGCTGGATTTAAAAATCCAGTCCCTTTTTTTGGGACTAAAATTTCTAGATATTCACCAAAACTTTCAACTCCAGCAGATAGTTTATATGCCAAACTGTTTCCTATCACACTGGTGTTCGTATATTCTTTTTGCAACCATGTACCTATCTGAAGTGCATCATCTAGCGGTACTACATTGGTATAGTTATCATCAACTCCTTTAATAAATGCTATTTGTTGTTTTTCACCATTTTTAATAAAGACTCGTTCTTCTATTACCTTAGAAAAAGCAAGGATATCTTTTGAAGACAAGACAACTTTTTTGATGGCATTATCGTAAATAAAACTTTTCCCTTTCGTTGCTGAAATTTTAATATCTGGATCAGAACTATCTAAAAGAGCATAGTTAAATGTTCGTAACCCTGAAAAACCAGAAAGAATTATAAACAATGCGGCAGTTCCCAGAACAACACCAATAGATGCAATAATGGTTATAATATTTATTGCGTTATTTCCACTTTTAGCAAATAGGTATCTTTTGGCTATGTATAATGGAAAACTCAAATGAAATAATTGTTATTGTTTTTTTCGTTTTGGCAAGATACTTGGATCTTCTATAGGATTTATATCCTCACCTCTCAAAGACTTATCTATTTCTTCAATATAATCTAGAGAATCATCACCAAAAAAAAGTAATTCAGGCATTCTTCTTAATTGATTTCGAGTTCTTTTTGCTAACTCATGCCTAATTAAAGGTGAATTAGATTTTACACCATCAATAATGGCTTTTCTTTGATCAGATGGAAAAACACTTAAGTATACTTTTGCAACTCCTAAATCTGGAGTAACTGAAACTTTTGAAACAGATATGATAACACCTTGCATTCCGTCTTGGGCGGCTTTTTGTAAAACCTCTACCAAATCTTTTTGTAAAACACCTGCAATTTTTCGTTGTCTATTCGTTTCTTCCATGCTGCAAATCTACAATAATTAACAAAACATTCCTTACTTTTGAGATACCTAGAAAGATAATATATCTTTTCGGGTAAGCTGTTGCGGAAGCAATCTTATATTCTTATTAAAACTAATGGATAAAATTGAACATATTGGAATAGCTGTAAAAGATTTGGAAATTTCTAATGCCTTATTTGCTAGTTTATTTGGTGTTGCTCATTATAAAATTGAGGAAGTAATAAGTGAGGGAGTAAAAACTTCCTTTTTTAAAGCTGGACCAAATAAGATAGAATTATTAGAGGCTACAAACCCTGAAAGTCCAATAGCAAAGTTTATAGAAAAAAAAGGTGAAGGTGTTCACCATATTGCATTTGCAGTTTCTGATATTATCTCAGAAATAGCGCGCCTTAAAAAAGAGGGATTTGTTATTTTAAATGAAACTCCCAAAAAAGGAGCTGATAATAAACTTGTGGCTTTTATACATCCAAAATCTAGTAATGGAGTTTTAATAGAGCTCTGTCAAGAAATTGACAATTAATAAATTTTTTAGTTGTGAATTCAATACATCTTTTTTTTGCAGAAATAATGGAATTTATTTTAGGATAAAATTAAGTTTATCAATTTTTTAATCTTGAAATTTCTGAATGCTAATTTGTATATTGCGAGCACAGAATACTATAGTTATATGTCATCTAATTTTGATTCTTACCAAAAACGTCGATTAAGATCTTCTTACTTTTCAGTAGTAATTAGTATTGCCTTGGTGTTATTTATGGTTGGGTTCTTAGGTCTTGTACTTTTAAAGTCTACACAAGTAGCAAATCACTTTAAAGAAGAGGTTGTGATTACTTTATTTCTCAAAAACGACACCTCTAAAGATCAAACAGAAAACTTAAGAAACTCCTTAATTAAAGAAATATTTACTAGAAAAATTATTTATATATCCAAAGAGGATGCTGCAAAATTTTACGCCGAAGATTTGGGAGAGGATTTTGTTAATTATTTAGGAACTAATCCCTTAAAAAACAGTATCGACATCTATTTAAATCCTGGTTTTGTAACACCAGAAAAAATGGAAGAGATTGCAGATAGGTTTAAAAATAATACTTATGTTTTTGAGGTTTCTTATGATAAACCTTTAGTTACTTTTTTAACACAAAATATTCAGAGAGTAAGTTTTTGGTTGTTTGCAATTAGTTCTTTTTTTGGTTTAATTGCATTAATTCTTATCAATAGTTCAATCAGGCTTTCAGTATACTCTAAAAGGTTTAATATTAAAACCATGCAAATGGTTGGAGCTACTAAGAGCTTTATTAGAAAACCATTTATTTGGAACGGTATTCAATTAGGTTTTATTGGAGCTATCATATCATTGATTGCCTTAAGCGTTGTGATTTATTATATAGACCAGAAAATACCAAGCCTTCAATTAACATCAGACTATACTACCCTAGCGTATCTAGGTGGCGGAATATTAATTATAGCTTTTGTTATTTCGTGGTTGAGTACATTTTTTGCGACCCAACGTTTTTTAAATTTACAAACAGAAAAACTTTATTATTAATAAGCTTATGAGTAAAGATAAACAGTCTCCTAAATCAGTTTTCCTTTTTGGAAAGAAAAATTACCTATTTATGTTTATAGGAATTGCATTCATAGCGATTGGATTTATTATGATGTCAGGTGGGGGTAGTGATGACCCAGCTGTTTTTAATGAAGCAATGTATAATTTTCAAAGAATTCGATTAGCGCCAACTCTAGTTATTATTGGCTTAGGGATAGAAATTTATGCCATACTCCTTAACCCTAATAAATAACAATGAGTATTATTGAAGCTATTATTCTTGGTATCATTCAAGGACTCACCGAATTTTTACCTGTGTCATCTAGTGGACATTTAGAGTTAGCAAAAGTTATCTTAGGAGATAACTCTATTCCTGAAGAAAGTCTATTATTTACAATAGTGTTGCACTTTGCCACTGCATTAAGCACATTAGTAATCTTTAGAAAAGAAATCTTTGAAATCTTTGAAGGATTATTTAAATTTCAATGGAATGAAGAGACTCAGTTCTCTTTGAAAATTATTGTTTCAATGATTCCAACCGTCTTTATTGGTCTTTTTTTTGAGGAAGAAATTGCCTCTTTATTTGGAGGGCAAATTCTTTTGGTAGGATGTATGTTACTCATAACAGCTTTGCTTCTTTTATTAGCAGACAAAGCAAAAGACACCACAAAAAACGTAACTTTTAGAAATGCCGTTGTGGTTGGAATATCTCAAGCTATAGCCATTTTGCCAGGAATATCTAGATCTGGAGCTACAATTTCTACAGCTGTTTTATTAGGAATAGATAGAACAAAAGCTGCTAAGTTTTCATTTTTAATGGTAGTCCCTTTAATTGTTGGCAAAGTAATTAAAGACATATCTAGTGGAGAAATTAACAGTATTTCATTAGATATAACTCCAATGATTATTGGATTTTTTGCTGCATTTGTAGCCGGTTTACTAGCATGTAAATGGATGATCGCTTTGGTTAAAAAAAGTAAATTAATCTATTTTTCTGTGTACTGTGCAATTGCTGGAACTATTGCAATTATATATGCCTTTTAACCATGAATAAAGAAGACTACTTAAATGGTCAGGTATTATTAATAGATAAGCCTTTAGAGTGGACTTCTTTCCAGGCCGTAAACAAAATACGTTGGCACATCAAGCAAAAATTTGGATTAAAGAAAATAAAAGTTGGGCATGCAGGAACTTTAGATCCTTTAGCATCTGGCTTACTTATAATTTGTACTGGAAAAGAAACTAAAAATATTGCTACCTATCAAGGACAAGTTAAAGAATATACGGGAACATTTACCATTGGTGCTACCACACCAAGCTATGACTTAGAGACTGCTATAAATGAAAGGTTTGCTATAAATCATATCACAGGCGAAGTCTTAACAAAAGCTGCCCAAAAATTCATTGGTGAAATAGATCAAAAGCCACCTATATTTTCAGCGATAAAAAAAGATGGAAAACGATTATATGAATTGGCAAGAAAGGGTGAAACTACCGAAATAGCTTCAAGAAAAGTATCAATTTCTGAGTTTGAACTTACAAAAACTACATTACCAGAAGTAGACTTTAGGGTAGTTTGTAGCAAAGGAACTTACATAAGATCTTTAGCTTACGATTTTGGTTTATCTTTAAACTCTGGTGCGCACCTTTCTAATTTAAGAAGGACTAAGATTGGTGAATTTTCTGTTGACAATTCACTTTCTATTGAGAAATTTATTAAAAAGTTAGAATTGGACTAATTATTGTAATTGTAGGTTAAATTAATTTTATGAATAAAGTAATTTTCCTATTTCTTACTCTTTTTAATATTTTAATTTCATTCTCTCAACAAAAAAATGGAGTCTCTTTTTTTGATGCCGATGCTAATTTGACATTTAAATTAAATGAGAATTTTGAATTTGGTAATACTAATGTTGAACCTTTCTTTGTGCCCTCAGAAATACTAATTCGTTTTGGTATTGGTTATGAGTATAAGAAGAAAATCGCCATAAGTTTTAATACAGGTTTCGATTACCATTTTGATTATTTCATAGGAACAATTCCAACATATTTTACTTTTCAATACAATCTTTGGACAAAAGAAGATGATGCTTTTTATGTACTTTTTAATACTGGAAGATTATGGAGGCTTGCAGAACGGTTTTCAGACGGTGACTATAGAGCATTAGGAGTTGGATGGAGACTGGAATCTGGTAGGAAATTAATTCCAACACTTAAAATTATGTATCACCAAAAAAAAATTAAAAATTTTGAAAATGGTAGTTATGATAATATATCATTAGGAATTGGGTTTACTGTTTTTAATTAGAAAAACCTATTGTACCAACTTTCTGCTATAGGGATCTCCCAAAAGTTTTGAAAATCGTGTTTATTTGTAATTAAATTATCGAAAATAATGGTTTTAGCAGTTACAGCCCTATTCTTAACAAGCTTTTTAAAATCTTTTAATTCTTTATACTGAACATATTCTCCTTGTTTGAAACAAACATTCATTCTATCTAACAAGGATACCTTATAATTATTTTGAAGATCAATAATAAATTCTACCTGAGAATCCATGTCCAAATTCGTCACTGAAAAATTCTCATCTTCAGCAGCAATAATTATAAATCTATTGTATAAAAATTGATAGGAACATTTAAAATTAATATTCTCATTATTCCAGCTAGTTATAAAGTTTTTGATTTTTAACTCAATTTCATCAACTTCATGGGGGTAAAACTTTCTACTAGATGGGTATACCCAAATTTTTGCTTCTTCAGATAATAAATTAAAGTCTGTAATCATAGTGCAAATATAGTGAAAGAAAGAGCCCTCTTAGAACGAATTAATTTGTTAGTAAGCCTAACATATTTTCTTGAATATTAACACCTTTGTCTTTATTGTACCATACTTGTAATTCTTGTTTGAAAGCTGCATCTAATTTTCCATGTTTGTTTTTATAATCCTGCACCATTTTTGTAGCTATATTGGGTCTAGGCCCCCAAGTATTGAGTACTTTATTTTCAGAATTTAAAATAAGTAATTTAGGGATTGATTTTCCCCCATTGGTTAGAAAATGACTCATTAACTCTTCATGTTCGTCTCTAAAAATAATTTTTAAAGTAATTAAATCACTTTCTTTAGCAATTTTATTAATAATAGGAAGTGTTTGTGCAGCATCTCCGCACCAGCCCTCTGTTAATACCAACCAAGTAATGGGTTTATCAATTTTTTTTAATCCAAGAAGTGTTTGTTGACTAAGCTGTATTGTTTTATCTAGTCTCGTCATTCTTCGATCATTTAACTTACTATAATTCAATAAATCTTCTGACTGTATTGGTCCACTTGATTTTCCGGATGCTATTAAATCACTTATAAGTTTTCTGTATGATGTATAAGAAATTGCTTTGTGAAGTCCATCTTCTACACTTTTTTTCATCAATTTTTTATTTTTTTATTTTAGGTAAGCAATTTAAAAGTAATCCTATATTTTTAATACTAAATTTATTGAGCTACTAAATTTTCGAGAATAACTTTTGTCATTTTGGACAGGGTATAATTAGGAGTCCAACCCCAGTCCTCTCTTGCTTTAGTATCGTCTATTGAATCTGGCCAACTATCAGCAATAGCTTGCCTATAATCAGTTTTGTAAGTAATTGTGAAATTTGGGATATGCCGTTGTATCTCTAAAGCTAATTCTTTTGGTGAAAAATTCATAGCTGATAGATTATAAGAAGTTCTAATTTTTATTTGATCAGCGTTTACTTGCATAATCTGAACAGTTGCATCAACAGCATCTTCCATATACATCATAGGTAAACAAGAATTTTTATTTAAAAAACACTCAAAACTTCCTTGCTCTACAGCTTTAAAAAAAATATCAACAGCATAATCTGTTGTTCCGCCACCAGGTTTTGTTTTCCAACTTATAATTCCAGGATACCTGATACTTCTTACATCTACCCCATATTTATCATGATAATAATTACACCAAAATTCACCTGAAACCTTACTGATTCCGTAAACAGTGGAAGGCTCCATTATCGTTTTTTGAGGTGTCTGAATCTTAGGACTAGTTGATCCAAATACTGCAATAGAGCTTGGCCAAAATACTTGATTTATATATTTATCTTTAGCAAGATCTAAGACAGCCAACAAAGAAGTCATATTTAAATTCCATGCTTTGTGAGGGAACTTTTCTCCTGTAGCAGATAGCATAGCGGCCAGAAGATAAATTTGAGTGATATTATACTTTTTTACAACAGTTAAAATTGCCTCTTTATCTGTTGCATCAATGATTTCAAAAGGTCCTGAATTCATTAATGATGGGGATCCATTTCTAATGTCAGACGCTACTACATGAGCACTTCCATAAACCGTGCGAAGTTTTTCTATTAATTCAGTTCCAATTTGCCCACTAGCACCTAATACCAGAATAGTTTGACTCATGCTAATTTAAGTTTTTCATAAAAACAAAGGTAAATAATTTAACTATTCATAAAAAACAATTTTTTTAAAAGAATTAATTAAATTATCTGCAATAAAATTAATAAAATGCTCTTTTATTAAATATAAAGATTTTTAAGAGATTTTATGTATTTTTATTGACTGATATATGACCTATGAAGTTTATTTACTATTGCGTGTTTATTTTACTAATTAGCTCTTGTAATGATGATACTACAACGGCTAAAAAAGTAGTTGATAAGCCTGAAGCTAGTCGTGTGAAAAAACATAAACAGGTTTCAAAAATTCAATCAAAATTTCAAACGGATATTGATACTTGGATTGAATATGAAAACCTTACCATTTTCTTACAACAATACCTTTCTATTTCACCTAATGATGCTTTAAATAATTCTAGAGAGTTAAATGACATTACAAAAAGTATCCTTGATAGTGTTAACCCTCAATTTTTAGAAACTGTTGCGTTCAAAGCACGAGTAAATTTATTATATAATGAAACATTAAGGCTTTATGATATGTCTTCTATTCCAGCAATTAAAGCCACTGAAGTAAATAATCAAGTAGCTAATATTTTAAATGCATTTTCATCTGTTAATTTTAAAATTAACACTATTCTTACACAAAGTGAATTAGAACAAAACATAACTGAGCCAGATTTTAAAAGAGATATCCCTGAAAATTTAAATATCAATTCTTCAAACATCTCCAAGGTACCAATTAAAAAAAATCTATCGATTAGAAAACCAAAGAAAAGCATAAAGAGTGAGTTTTTTAAAAAGTCCAAACAAACTTTGATGTTAGAGGAAGAATATCTAGAGGAGAAAAAAAATAAAAAACAAAAAATAAAAGCTAAAAAAAAGAAAGATAGTTAAGCTTATTTTTTGTGTTTACCAAACTTCAAAAATCCTTTTGTTGATGGAATTTATTTTTCTTTAATCAAATACATATAAACTGGATAGTGGTCACTATACCCTCCAGTATAGGTTCCAAAGGAGAAGCTTCTAAATGGATATCCTTTATAACGACCTTTTTTGTTCGTCATAAAACTTTTATTAAATACTGCTGGGTTAAACATTTTATAACTAGAAAAATCTTTTTCTTCCTTATTTAATAATGCAGATGTAATTAAAATTTGATCAAACATGCTAATATTATCTCTATATCCGCCCGTATTGTATCCTTTTTTAAATAATCTTTCAAAAGGGTTATATAAATCTCCATCTTCAACATCTTTCTTTTTTGCTTTTGTTTTCAACACTTTTTTAAAACTACTATTTATAGGGTCGTCGTTAAAATCTCCTAAAACTAAAATCTTGGGGTTTTCTTCTTTTTGCTTAATTTGATCAATAATTTTTGTGTTTTGATATGCTGCTTTTTCTCTCAGTGGTCTACTTTTCATTTCTCCTCCGCTTCTAGATGGCCAATGATTAACTATAATATGAATCAATTCATCATCTAAATAACCTGAAACTAATAATTGGTCTCTGGTATACACTTTTCTATTATCTCTGTAAATATTTGGATTAAAAGATTCATGATGTGTTGGCTTAAAATAGCGTTGTTGATATAAAAGTGCAACATCAATACCTCTTTTATCTGGAGATTCATAATGAACAATCCCATAGCGTTTAGATTTTAATCTGTCTGAATTCACTAGATCTTCCAAAACAGCTCTATTTTCCACTTCGCAAACTCCTAAAATTGCAGGGCTTGTATTAGATTTATCTTTTCCTATTTGTAAAATCACCGAACTTAATTTATCAATTTTATCCCAATAGACTTTAGAACGATTTTCCTTCAATTCCATCATTGGACTTGCTTCATCATTTTTTGTAACATCATTAATAGTATCAAATAAATTTTCGAGATTATAAAATGCAACAGTCCTAATGGTATATTCCTTACCTTTATTTTGACTAAAAATAATTGAGGAAGAAAATATTACAAATAAAAAAAGTATTTTTTTCATATAAAATAGTTTTAAAGTACAAACATAAAGAACTAATTTATAGCTTTCCGTTAAATATTTTAATTTTAACAAATACATCAATTAATTTTGGTAATTTTGATCTTGCTTAGGCAATAACTAATTTAAAACAACCAAGCAATCAATGAAAAAATTTATTACAACTTTATTACTTTTTTTTGGAATCATTTTAAGCACAGTTGCTCAAAATGTAATCAAAGGAGTAGTTGTAGATAGCGAAAAAAACACTCAACTAAAGGGGGTTGCTATCAACGTTAAAAAGAATACGGCTAATACTATTACCAATGAAAACGGTGTTTTTATTCTTCAAAACTTAACCAATGGGTCTTATGTCCTTGAAATTTCCTTCAAAGGATATGAAACACAAAACTTTCCAGTAGAACTATCAGGAAGTACTGTAGATTTAGGAAATATTTTATTGTATGAAGACTTAAGTGAAGAAGAAGATTTAAGTACTGTAACGTTAACTGACGATGAGTTAAATGACGACACAAGTGCTGCAGATAACATATCTGGGCTTCTTCAGGCATCGAGAGATATTTATCTTAGAACCGCAGCTTTTGAATTTAGTTCTTCATTTTTTAGAATACGAGGGTTAGACTCTGAGAATGGAAAAGTTTTAATCAATGGAATTGAAATGAATAAGCTCTACAATGGAAGACCACAATGGAGTAATTGGGGAGGTTTAAATGATGTATTAAGAAATCAAGAATTTAGCAACGGATTAAGAGCTTCTGATTATACTTTTGGCGGTATTTTAGGGTCTACAAACATTAATGTAAGACCATCAGAGCAAAGAACTGGAACACGGATCTCATACGCCTCCTCAAATAGAAGTTATACTCATAGAGCCATGGCAACCCATTCTACAGGGTTATCAGAGGATGGATGGGCATTTACTGTAGCCGCAAGTAGAAGAGAGGGTAGAGAAGGATTTGTAGATGGTACATTGTATAATGCTACTTCATTCTTTGGGTCAGTTGAAAAGAAATTTAATGATAAACATAGTCTTACTTTCACTTCTATTACTGCTTTAAACAGAAGAGGTAAATCTGCTCCTCAAACTCAAGAAGTATTTGATCTTAGAGGAATTCAGTACAATTCTTATTGGGGTACCCAAAATGGAAAGATTAGAAATTCTCGTATTAAAGAAGTTTCCGAACCCATATTAATGTTAAATCATTACTGGGATATTAATGAAACAACATCTCTAAATACAAACGCTTCATATCAAACTGGAAAAATCGGAAATAGCAGAATTGATAATAATGGAACTAAAGTTGATGGTGATGCTCTTGATGGAGAAGGAAATCCATACATTATTAATCTTGGTGCTTCTAATCCAGACCCAACATATTACCAAAAATTACCTAGTTACGGTCTTAGACAGGGATATTCAAATATCTATGAAATACAACAGAATTTTGTAAACGATGGTCAATTGAATTGGAATAGCCTATACAATGCCAATGCAAACGCAAATAACAATGGGAATTCATCTTACGTTCTTTATGAAGACAGGAATGATGATACTCAGTTTACCATAAATACCATTTTAAATAAAGATATCTCAGATAACTTTAAATTAAATGCAAAAGTGCAATACACACAATTAACTTCTAAAAACTTTGCTGAGATTATTGACCTACTAGGAGGAACAGGTTATTTAGATGCTGATTCATTTGCAGATACTTTTGATGAAAAGCAAAATAATTTATTGAACCCTTTATTTATTGCTGGAGTTGGTGATGTTTTTAAGTATAACTTTAATTTATACTCAAATGTTGTTGATGGCTTTCTACAAGGTCAATTCAAATTTAACAAAGTAGATTTTTATTTAGCTGCTTCCATTTCAAATACCTCTCATCAAAGAGACGGATTATTTCAAAATGGAGGTTTTACAGAATCTTCATATGGTAAATCTGAAGAGCTAAACTTTACAAATTATGGAACAAAAGGAGGGATGACCTATAAAATTTCTGGACGCCATATTTTTGATATTAATGCCGGATATTTAACAAAAGCTCCAAACCTAAGAAACTCATTTTCAAATTCTAGAGAAAATAATAATACTGTAGAGAATTTAACCAGTGAAAAAGTGCTTTCTGCCGATGCAAGCTATATTTACAGAGGCCCTTTCTTACAAGCTAAACTTACAGGATATTATACAAAAATACAAGATGCAACAGAAATTTCGTTTTTCTTTGCCGATGGTATAGGTGGAGATAACACTGCTTTTGTTCAAGAAATTTTATCAGGGATTGATAAAAAGCATTTTGGTGCAGAATTTGGAGTGGAAGCTCAAGTAACACCAACGATAAAATTAAAAGCTGCAGGTAATTTTGGACAATACACCTATGATAATAACCCAAATCTTTATTTAACTACTGAAAATAATACTAGATCTCAAGATGCTGGTTTCATTGATGGTCGTAAAGACTTTGGTGCTTCTAACCTAAAAAATTACAAACTCGCTGCAGGGCCTCAAACAGCTTACTCTGTAGGGTTTGAATATAGAGATCCTGACTATTGGTTTGTAAGTGCTACTGCTAATTTCTTTGATAATGTTTATGTTGATATTGCTCCATTAACTAGGACTTCAAACTTTGCTGACGATGGAGGTATTCCATTTAACGATTATGATGAAGATATTGCAAGACAGCTATTACAACAAGAAAGATTTGATAATTACATGGTGGTAAATATGATTGGAGGGAAATCCTGGAAAATTGGAAATCAATACATCAGTTTATTTGCAAGCATTGGAAATATATTTGACACCAAATATAAATCAGGTGGTTTTGAACAGGGTAGAAACGCTAATTACAGACAACTAAAAGAGGATAAGAGTCTAGATATTCCTGTATTTGGAAATAAATACTGGTTTGGTAGAGGAACTACTTATTTCTTAAGCCTCAATTATAGATTTTAAAAAACATTGAAAATTTTATTAACAAATATACTTATGAAAACAACTAAATTTTATGGCATTATATCTTTTTTATTGATAGCCATTACGATCATCTCTTGTGTAGAAGATGGTGAATTTGATGTACCAAATATAACGGTAGAAGAACCAAATATTATAGCAAATTCAAATATTTCAGCGATTAAAAGCGCCTTACAACAAGAATATAATGCTAGTGGTGATTTAATTTACACCTTTTATGATAATGAGAACAACCCAACCTATGTTGAAGGATATGTTGTCTCTACAGATGCAGCAGGAAATTTTTACAAAAAAATAATTATTCAAGATAATGCTGAAAATGCCACTGCTGGAATTGAAGTTATCTTAAACAAAACTTCCTTAAATGAAACCTATGAGTTAGGAAGAAAAGTATATATAAAATTAGATGGTTTGACGGTTTCTTATGATGATGGAGAAAGTGCTAATTATATAAATCCAACAAATAGTATTCCTGGAAAATATGTATTAGGTGTTTTGAGTGGTGATCAAGTTGATGATATACCATCAACATCAGTTGATAAACATATTTTTAGATCGGCGACTGTTTCGACTATTGTTCCTAACAGCATCGAATTATCTGCAATTACAGGGGATCATATTAATACTATGATTCAATTAACTTCTGCACAAATCGCTAAAACAGATTTAGGAAAAACCTTTGCAGGAGAATCAAATGACGAGTTTGACGGATTCAGAACGATCTTTGAATGTGGTACAGAAAAAACAATACCATTACAAACCAGTACGTTTGCAAGTTTTAAATCAAATGTTGTTCCTTCTGGCAGCGGAGTATTTAAAGCTGTATTATCTAAAGACTACAGATCAGAATTTTTAGTTGCCATAGTGAATGCTCCATCAGATTTAAACTTTACAAATACTGAACGATGTGACCCACCTGTTTTAGAATGCGGTGAAAACGCTGTAGGTGGAAGTGTTGTTTTGTTTGAAGAGGATTTTGAAAATATTACTTCTGCAAATGATATTACAGATGCCGGATGGACAAATGTAAACGTAAATGGAGGAAGTACTTTATATTCCTCTAGAAGTTTTAGTGGAAATAGATATGTGCAAATATCAGCCTTCAGGAGCAATGAAACTCCATTAGAAGCATGGTTAGTTACACCAGAAATAGATTTAGATGGAACAACAGATGAAGAATTAACATTTGAAACAAATACAGGTTACGACAATGGAAATGCACTATCTACATATGTGTCATCTGATTATAATGGCGATGTAACAACAGCCACTTGGTTGAGAATAGATGCTGCATTATCTTCTGGGCCTTCAGGTGGTTATAACAGCTTCTCGAGTTCTGGATCTATTAATATTTCTTGTTTAACAGGAAAATTGCATGTAGCATTCAAATATGAAGGGGCAGATGGAGGAGTAACAACTACCTTCCAAATAGACAATGTAAAAGTTACTGGTAATTAACTAGAAACCTTAAAATAAAAAAAAGAGCATCCCTTAATGGGATGCTTTTTTTATGGTCAAAAACTAAACTATTAGATTTAAAAAACCCTGAATAACTTGGTTATTCAGGGTTTTACTTTTTTTGGATAAAAGACTATTAATCTACTAAAATAATAGCTTTGTTATCTTTTAATTCAATAGTACCGGATGAAATACTCAGTGTTAAAACTTTATCATCATCTGAATGAGCAACTATCTTCGGATTTAATTCATCTAAATCTAGGTGTTCTTGAGTATGAATATGAATTTTTACAGTTCCTTGTTTTAAGGTAGACACAACAGCAGCATGATTATTTAACATTTGAAATTCACCGTCTGTACCCGGTACAGATATAGAATCTACAGTTGATGAAAATAATACAGCTTCAGGTGATACTATTTCTAAGTGCATAGGTTATTTTTTTAAGCTTCCGCTAACATTTTTTCTCCAGCCTCAATTGCTTCCTCAATAGTTCCTTTTAGGTTAAATGCTGCTTCAGGTAATCTGTCTAGTTCACCATCCATAATCATATTGAACCCTTTAATGGTTTCTTTAATATCTACTAGTACTCCAGGAATACCAGTAAATTGTTCTGCAACGTGGAAAGGCTGTGATAGAAAACGTTGAACACGTCTTGCTCTAGAAACAGCCAGCTTGTCTTCTTCAGATAGCTCTTCCATTCCTAAAATTGCAATAATATCTTGTAATTCTTTATAGCGTTGTAATAATTCTTTAACTTTTTGAGCACAATCATAATGTTCATCCCCTAAAATTTCAGCTGTTAAAATTCTAGACGTAGAGTCTAAAGGATCAACTGCAGGATATATACCTAATTCAGCAATTTTACGAGACAGCACGGTTGTTGCATCTAGGTGAGCAAATGTTGTTGCAGGTGCTGGATCTGTTAAATCATCTGCTGGTACATAAACTGCTTGTACAGAAGTAATAGATCCTTTTTTTGTTGAAGTAATACGTTCTTGCATTGCACCCATTTCGGTTGCTAATGTTGGCTGATAACCTACCGCGGAAGGCATACGTCCAAGAAGTGCTGATACTTCAGATCCTGCTTGTGTAAAACGGAAGATATTATCTACGAAAAACAACACATCTTTTCCTTGTGCTTCTCCAGCACCATCACGGAAATATTCTGCAATTGTTAACCCAGATAATGCTACTCGAGCACGTGCCCCAGGAGGTTCGTTCATTTGTCCAAATACGAAAGTTGCTTTAGAGTCTTTCATCCCGGCTTTGTCTACCTTAGACAAATCCCATCCTCCTTCTTCCATAGAATGCATAAAATCATCTCCATACTTGATAATTCCAGACTCTAACATCTCTCTTAATAAATCATTCCCTTCACGGGTTCTTTCTCCTACTCCTGCGAATACAGAAAGACCACCATGCCCTTTGGCTATATTATTAATTAATTCCTGAATTAAAACTGTTTTACCTACTCCTGCACCACCAAATAATCCAATTTTACCTCCTTTTGAATAAGGTTCAATTAAATCGATTACTTTGATTCCGGTAAATAAGACTTCTGTAGATGTAGATAGATCTTCAAACTTTGGAGCAGATCTGTGAATTGGCAAACCTTGGTCTCCTTCTTTAGGTAAGTCGCCTAAACCATCAATAGCATCACCAGTAACATTAAATAACCTTCCATAAATATCTCCTCCTATTGGCATCTGAATTGGATTTCCAGTAGCTACTACCTCTTGACCTCTTTGTAATCCGTCTGTTGCATCCATAGAAATAGTACGAACAGTATCTTCTCCAATATGCTGTTGAACTTCTAAAACTAGAATAGAACCATCAGCTTTTTTTATTTCTAATGAATCATAAATATTAGGAAGTACAGCTGATTCTGTGTTAAACTCGACATCAATTACTGGACCTATAATTTGAGATACTTTACCTGTTATTGTAGACATTGTTCTTACTTTAAATTAATTTCTTAGAAAGAGCTAAAAAAACTCTCATTTTAGGCTGCAAAGGTAAAATATTTACCTGACGTTAAAAAGCTTTTTAATTATAATATTTTGAAAAAAGATCAAAAAAAAAGCCTCATCTGACGATGAGGCTTTTTGAATAAATTTATATTAAATATTACTCATTTGTAACTTTAATTTCAACTCTTCTGTTGTTAGCTCTTCCTGCTCTTGTTTTGTTGTTATCGATAGGATTATCTTCTCCAAAACCTTTAGAATCTAGTCTAGAAGCATCAACTCCATTCTCAACTAAATAATCTTTAACAGCTGCAGCTCTTTTTGAAGATAATTTCTCATTTAAAGATTTGCTTCCTGTGCTGTCTGTATGACCTTCGATCATAAAAGTAGCTTTTGAAAACTCTTTCATAATATTAACAATTGCATCTAATTTATCAGAAACAGTAGGTAAGAACGTTGATCTTCCGGAGTTAAATAAGATTGTTTTTGCAAACTCTCCCATTTTTTTCTCTGCAACTTCTGTAATTACTGGCTCAGGACATCCATTATTTGATGCTGGACCTACTTCGTTTTTACAGTTATCATCTTTATCTAATACACCGTCTCCGTCTGTATCTGGCCATGGACATCCTCCATTAGCTTTTGGTCCTTTAACTGAAGAACATTTGTCATCTTTATCTACAATACCATCTCCGTCTGTATCAGGACATCCATTATTAGCTTTAGTTCCTTTTGCATTTGGACACATATCATCTTTGTCTGCAATTCCATCTGAATCTGCATCTGGACAACCATTTAGTGTAGCCAAACCTGCAACGGTTGGACAAGCGTCTTCACCATCAATGATTCCGTCTCCATCTGTATCTGGACATCCGTTAAATTCTTTTAATCCAGCTACTTCTGGACATGCATCATATTTATCGTAAATTCCGTCTCCGTCTGTATCAGTTCCTCCAAATTTAACAACTAGTCCTAAAGAATGTTGAAAATGAGTTGGGATCACATTAGAAGAAGCTTGTTTTACACCTCCTTGATAGCTAAGACCAAGGGTTTCACTAAGCCATACATTGAAACCATAACCATAATTAATCATACCATCTCCTTCGCTGTCTAAGCTAGTGTATCCACCACCTACATAAACAAAAGGACTAAAGTATTGTGTACTATTTCCAAAAATACCTTTAACTAAACCGTCTAATCCGTATTTTAAGTTTAAATCTATAGAAGAATGCACTAAATCTGCATCATCTGCTTTGTTTACTTGAGTAATTCTATTTAAGGATCCTGCCAATTGAAGTGTAAAACCGTCTGATAAATATCTTTCAGCAGTAATTCTAGAAATGGTAGGTATAAGATTCCAGTCACCAGGGTAAAGAAAATCTTCACCAAACAATGTTCCTTCTCCACCAGCAGCATAAGTATCTACGGCGTTTACACCAACACTAACAGCCCAAGGATTGTTAGAATCTTGTGCATTTACATTCACAATTGCTACCAAAGTGAACAATGCTATTGCAATTATTTTAATTTTTTTCATTTTTAAAAATTTTATTAAATATTTTTTTACTCGACAAAAGTAACGTGAAAGTTACTATTAACAAAGATAAATCTACAAAAAATTCTTCAAAATGCAAGTTTTAAGCTACTTAATGACGTTTAATTCTCTTCCAATCTTAATAAATGAAACAATTGCCTTATCTAAATGTTCTTTTGTATGTGCCGCTGACAATTGAACTCTTATTCTTGCTTTACCCTTAGGAACGACAGGGAAAAAGAAACCAATTACATAAATACCCTCCTCTAAAAGCTTATTGGCCATCTTCTGAGACAAGTTTGCATCATAGAGCATCACTGGAACTATAGCCGCATCTGCCCCAACTAAATCAAAACCTGCTTGAGCCATTTCATTTCTAAAGTAATTCGTATTCCATTCTAATTTATCTCTTAAAGAAGTATCATTAGAGATGATGTCAAAAACTTTTAAAGTAGCGCCAACAATAGCAGGAGCTAAGGAGTTTGAAAATAAATAGGGCCTAGATCTTTGACGTAAAATTTCTATAATTTCTTTTTTCCCTGTGGTATAGCCCCCCATGGCTCCGCCTAGTGCTTTACCTAGAGTTCCTGTTATGATATCTATTCTTCCTAGTACATTTTTTAATTCTAATGTCCCTCTCCCTGTTTCACCAATAAAACCTGTAGCATGGCATTCATCAATCATAACTAATGCATCATACTTATCTGCTAAATCACAGATTTCGTCTAATTTGGCAACAATACCATCCATTGAAAATACTCCGTCTGTAACAATAATTTTAAACCGATGTTTATTTTTAGTAGCTTCGATTAGCTGTGCTTCAAGTACCTCCATATTATTATTTTCATAACGATATCTAGATGCTTTGCAGAGTCTAACTCCATCTATTATTGAAGCATGATTTAAACTATCGGAAATAATTGCATCTTCTTTTGATAATAAAGGCTCAAAAACTCCGCCATTAGCGTCAAAAGCAGCAGCGTATAAAATTGTGTCTTCAGTTTGATAAAATTCTGCAATTTTAGACTCCAATTTTTTATGAATATCTTGAGTTCCACAGATAAATCTTACTGATGACACTCCAAACCCATGTGTGTCCATAGTATCTTTTGCAGCTTGAATAACCGCTGGATGATTAGATAACCCTAAGTAGTTATTCGCACAAAAATTAATAACCTCTTCTCCTGTAGAAATTTTAATAACTGCATCTTGAGAAGAAATAATAATTCGCTCAGACTTATATAGTCCAGCATCTTTAATTTCATCTAATTCTTGTTGTAAGTGATTCTTAATGGCTCCGTACATGTAATTATATTATGTTTAAGATTGTAAAAATACTTTAAAATTCTTCTATAAAAACGGTTTCGTTACTATAAACAAGAATCTTCTTTTGAACTATATATTTTAATGACTCTAAAACACTTGCATACTTTTCTAATTGAAAACGATGTTCATCTTTTGCAATTCCAGTCTTGTAATCTATAATAGTTACTTTATTTTCTTGATCTACAACCAAACGATCTGGAATTACAATCTGGTGATTAAAAACAATTTCCCTCTCGTTATATATGGTGACTTCCTTTGAGTAGTACTTTTGTAATTCTGGATGTCTAATGATTTTTAGAATTCTTTTTTCTATTTCGTCTTTTTCTTGAATATTTATTTCTCCTTGTTGAAAATATTTATTTAAGACTACTAAGACATCGTCTTTAGTTATTATTTCAGATAAAACTTTATGAATAAAGGTCCCATATTGCTTTGCTTCACCCCTAGATGTTCCCCAAAATGTGGAAGAATTTGCTAATAATTTAATTTGATGATTTTTCCATGGTGTACTGATAAAAGTTTCTTGAATCTGTGATGAAGTTTCTTCTACATAACTTATTACTTTTTTAGTTATATCTCCAAAAACATATTCAGTTTCAGTTTCATCCCATAAATTATTTTGTTTTAAAAAAGAAATGAAAATTCCAGAATAGTAATTAAAATCTTCCAATCCAGATCTAAGTAGCTTTTTTTCTGTGATGATATACAACTTTTCAGAAGCACGAGTTAATGCAACATATAGCAGATTAAAACTATCTAATTCTAATGAAGTTCTCCATTGGTCATAAATTTCTTTTCCCTGATCATTTATGTATTGTATTTCTTTATTGAGAGAAACCATCATATTTGGGAAATCATCATTATGATTTTCTAACCAGACTTTCGGATTAATATCTTGATATATGTTTAGATCACATGGGAAAATAACAATTGGAAATTCCAAGCCCTTAGATTTGTGAATTGTCATTATCTTAATGGCGTTTGGATTTTCTGAAGTTACAATACTAAGCGATTCTTTCTTGTATTCCCAGAAATCTAAAAAATCTTGAATACTAGCCTCTTTAATCTGCTGGGCAAGCACCTCATCTAAAAAAAACTGCACGTATGCATCAGTTGTATTTTGTAAAAAAAATGATCTAATAATTTGCTCAATTTTTTCATAAAGTGGAGATTGATGAAATGAAATAACATCAAAATTACAGTTGTATTTTTTTAATAATTCTAAAACTTCTTGTAATTCCAAATGCATAAAACTTGCAAAAAAGGCATGTCTTTCTATTGAAATACTTAGATGTTTATGTAAAAAATATAAGACTTCTAATAAACTTTCTTTATCATTTGACTGAAGAGTATATTTTAGGAAATTGATGATAAAATTTACTTTTTCACTATTACTTAGCAGTAAGGTTTCTGAGGATACAATCTCTAAATCATTTTCAGACAAATAATTAGCAACAACAACACCTTCGCTCCGCTTTCTAACCAGTACACAAACTGCACCAAATGAAGTTTCTGGAGGTAGATTTTTGATGACCTTAAGCACCCTCTTTGCATATTTTATCTCATTATCTTCTTTATTCTCTAATTTTTCCAAAAAAGAAATAGATACCGACCCACCCTTCAATTCATTTTCTTCTTGATGTGAATTATTTAGAAATAAATTTGAATAAGAGGTGTTTTGTAAAAACTTAGAAACATGTTTAAAAAAAGAGTTGTTAAATTTTATTATTTCACTGTGGCTCCTATAATTAACAAGTAATTCTTTTATTTTTTTATCAATTAAAAAAGGATTTGTGGCGCCTTTATTTTGAAGCCCTAATTTAATAAATTGTGATGCTTTTCCCCCACGCCATCTATAGATTGCCTGTTTTGCATCTCCAACTAACAATAAACTTGTGTTTTCTTGCGCTAATGAATTTCCTATTAACGGAATTAGGTTTTCCCATTGTAAGACTGAAGTGTCTTGCATTTCGTCGATAAAAAAATGCATAAATTTCTGACCTATTCTTTCATAAATAAAAGGAGCTGGTTGATCTTGAATATTGTCTGAAATTAATTGATTAAACTCAGCATTTAAACGAATATTATTGTCTTCTTTTATATGGTTTAGTTCTTGATTTATATTGTTTAAGACAGCTAAAGGAATAATATTTTTTAAAACTAATTTCGTTTGTGTTAATTGTTGATACAATTCCTCTGAATTGGCATATAACTTTAAAAGTTCTGGTAAAATTTCTTCTATTGAAGATTTGATGTTTTGAGATTTTGATTCTAAATACAATGCACCCTCTTCAACTCTTTTTTTTAGATTACTTTGTTCAAAAAACTTTGTGACTTCTGGTTTTTCGACTAAAGATATAAAGTGATTAGGAAGCATAGATCTATAAAAATCTTTGCTAATTAATTGTTTATTGTCCATAACCTGAAGTGCTTCCTCACCTACAAATCTCATTTTAGTTATTAATTCTTTTTGAAGGAAAATTAATTTTTTTTGTAAAGATTTGAAATCTTCTAAAGATTTATCACTCAACTTTCTAAAATGAGAAGTATCTTCCTCCTTTAAAAGAATTTTTGAAAACTCAGCTAAATCTCTAGAAATATCCCAAGATTTATCATCGTCTGATTTATCCAAAGCATATTCTATCAAAATTTGAGTTAATTTTTCATCAACACCTATTCTTGAAATTAAAACCTCTACAGCTTTATTTAATAAATCTGTAGCATTCATTTCTACTTCAAAATTTTGACTTAAACCTAAGTCAAAGGCAAAACCCTTAATAATTTTATGTGTAAAGCTATCTATAGTGGTAATATGAAAAGCAGCATAATTTTGAAGAATTAGATATAAAATTTTTTTACTTTTCTTTTCAATTTCATTTGCTTCTAATGCTGTTTCTTGTTGCAAGATTAAAAAAATAGGAGTCTTTTTACCTTCAGAAAATTCTTGTAAGCTTTTTAAAACACGCTGCTTCATTTCTGCAGCCGCTTTATTAGTAAATGTGACTGCTAAAATTTTTTGAAAGACAAAAATATCGTTGCTAACCAGAAGTATCTTTAGGTATTCTTTAACTAAAGTAAAAGTCTTTCCACTTCCGGCTGAAGCATTATAAATTTGAAAAGTAGAACTATGTTGCACAAAAATATTTTTATTGCAAAATACGAAAAGCCAAACAGAAATTGTTTGGCTTTTGATTTATAATTATTGATTTATTAACCCAACCCAACATCCAAAGACATCATAACAATAAAACCTCCTATAAAACCAAGTGTAGCTATATCTGTATATTTATCTCTTTGAGTTTCAGGAATTACTTCTTCGACTACTACAAAAATCATGGCACCAGCTGCAAAAGCAAGTGCATAAGGCAAAATTGGGGTAAAGAATGAAACAGCTACCGCACCAACAACAGCTGCCATTGGTTCAACTACAGCAGATAGTTGGCCATACCAAAAACTCTTTAACCTGCTTACTCCTTGCCTTCTTAGTGGCATTGCTACTGCAAAACCTTCAGGGAAGTTCTGAATTCCTATCCCTATAGCCAATGAAATAGCTGCAATTATCATCTCAGTCTGCTCAACCCCAACCAAGGTAGAAGCCGCCCCAAACAATACTCCTACAGCCAATCCTTCAGGGATATTGTGTAAGGTAATTGCTAAAACTAATAAAGTTGTTTTATGCCAACTTGTTTTTACACCTTCAGCTTCAGATTCTTTAAAATTAATGTGCAAGTGAGGTAAAATCTTATCCATTCCAAAAAGAGCTAGTGCTCCTAAAGAAAACCCTATTGCAGATGGCAATACTCGCATAAAACCTTCTCCTGGACTATTTTCAATTGCAGGAGCAAGCAAGCTCCAAAAGCTTGCTGCAACCATTACCCCTCCAGTAAAGCCTAACATTCCATCTAAAACTGCTCTATTCATTTTCTTAAAAAAGAAAACTAAACTTGCGCCTAAAGCCGTTAAAGCCCAGGTGAATAAAGACGCATAAAGTGCTGACAAAATTGGATGTTCTTTTCCAAATTCAACTAATTGATTAAATGTACTCATTATTGAATATATATATTATTGGATATTTTTTTAGAAATAGTAATTTCTTTTGAATGGATTAAAATAGTTAAGGAACCATCAAAAGATTCTTTGGAAAGCACCTTTATTTTTTTTCCTAATGAGATATTATTTTTATCTAAGTATTTTAAAAAGTCTGATGAAGAATCGTTAACACCAACACAAATTCCTGTTTTATTTTCCTCTAAAGTTGATAGCAGTCTTTTTTCTATTTTCTGAAAATTACCTTCTTTATCTGGGATTGGATCACCGTGCGGGTCCATTTTAGGAAACCCTAGAAAAACATCTAACTCATCAATAAGTTTTGGAGATTTAATATGCTCTAATTGTTCGGCTACATCATGAACTTCATCCCAAGAAAAATTTAGTTTGTCTACTAAGAATACTTCCCACAAACGATGTTTTCTGACAATATTTGCGGCTTCTTTTCTCCCTAGTACTGTTAAAGAAACCCCTTGATATTTTTTATAAACTAACACCTTTTTTTCGGCAAGTTTCTTAATCATATCTGTAACAGAGGAGGCCTTTGTCTCTAGTTTTTTGGCAATTGAATTTGTGCTAATTCCTTTTCCATGAATGGCCTCTAGATGATATATCGATTTTAAATAATTCTCTTCAGAAAGTGAAAACATAAAAATTATATAATATTGATGTCAAAGATACATTTTTTATTTTTTTATAAAAAAATTTTAGCCTTATCTAAAAAATTATTTACTTTTACAAAAAAATTGAATTATTAACTATGAACTCCTTTGTTAAAAGTATTCTATTACTTTGTTTATTTCTATCATCTTATGCACACGCTCAAAATAATACCTTATCCGGTAAAATATCCAGCGATGGTGAAGATTTACCCTATGTTAATATATATTTTAAAAATAATAAACTAGGCACAGCCTCAGATAATCATGGTTTTTATAACATAAAAAATATACCCAACGGAACTTACACTGTAATTATAAGTAGCGTAGGCTATAAAACAAAATCAATTAACATATCGTTTAAGAATACTCAAATCATTCGTGATTTTTCATTAGAATCAGATAATTCTCTTGAAGAAGTAGTCATCTCCGGAACCTTAAGACCTGTTTCAAAATCAAATAGTCCAGTTCCTATAGAAGTATATAGCGAAACTTTCTTTAGAAAAAACCCTACACCGTCTATCTTTGAATCTTTACAAAATGTTAACGGAGTTCGTCCTCAGTTAAATTGTAATATTTGTAATACAGGTGATATTCATATTAATGGTTTAGAGGGTCCTTATGCTTTTGTTTTAATTGACGGTACGCCCATTGTTAGTGGTCTATCTACTGTTTATGGTTTAACCGGAATTCCACAAGCATTAATAGAGAGAGTGGAAATTGTTAAAGGGCCAGCATCAACCTTATATGGTTCTGAAGCAGTTGGAGGCATATTAAATGTGATTACTAAAAAACCGACAAGTGCACAATTATTATCAACGGATACATTTTTAAGTTCATGGGGAGAATTCAACCTAGATATTGGGCTTCGATATGATGTATCCGAAAAAGCACAAGCACTATTAGGTGTAAATTATTTCAATTTCCAAAATAGAATTGATAATAATAATGACAATTTTACCGATATGACCTTACAAAACAGAATATCAATTTTTAATAAAATTAATATCGAAAGAAAAAACAAAAAACTATTTACTATTGCTGGACGCTATGTATATGAAGATCGTTGGGGAGGAGAAATGAATTGGGAAAAAGAATTCAGAGGGGGAAACCAAATCTATGGAGAAAGTATTTATACTAATAGATGGGAAACTTTTGGAACTTACGAATTACCAACATCCGAAAATATTCGTTTCCAATTTAGTGCAAACGGACATTATCAAGATTCATTTTATGGAGAAACCTCATATAATGCTGAACAATTGATTGGTTTTGGTCAATTAGTTTACAATAAAGAACTCGGCAAAAAACACAATTTATTATTTGGATTAGCTTATCGTTATACATTTTATGATGATAATACATTTGCAACTTTAAATGATAATGGTATTGATAATAACCCATCAATAATACATTTACCCGGAGTTTTTATTCAAGATGAAATACAGTTGAGTAATCAAAAAAAATTACTTTTAGGGGTTCGGTGGGATAACAATAGTATTCATGGAAACATCTTTTCTCCTAGAATAAATTTAAAATGGAACTCTAGAGATAATTCTAATATCTTAAGACTAAGTGCTGGTAATGGATTTAGAGTAGCAAACGTTTTTACAGAGGACCATGCAGCATTAACTGGTGCAAGAACAGTAGAGTTTGATGGAGAATTACAACCAGAAACCTCCTGGAATGTAAATGTTAATTATGTAAAGAAAATAAATACTGAAAACTCGTTTATTACTTTAGATGCGAGTGGTTTTTACACCTATTTTAATAATAGAATTTTACCTGATTATGAAACTAACCCAAATAAAATTATTTATGCAAATTTAGAAGGGTTTTCGGTCTCTAAAGGAGTTTCTTTAAATTCTAATATTTTATTCACTAATGGTCTAACAATAAATGCAGGAGCTACCCTAATGGAAGTTTCTGTAACAGAAAACAACATTAAAAAAACACAATTATTAACTGAGGGCTTCAGTGGAGTTTGGTCTATTTCATATAAATTTAATACTAATTTGAGCATAGATTATACCGGAAACATTTATGGGCCAATGCGCTTACCTTTATTAGGTGAAAATGATCCAAGAGATGAATATTCCCCTTGGTTTAGTATTCAAAATATTCAAATGACCAAGAATTTTAAAAACAATTGGGAAGTTTATGGTGGAGTTAAAAATCTACTTAATTTTAAACCAGCAGCAAATAGCATTAATAGTTCAGATAATCCATTTGATGTTGGCGTAGACACAGAGCTAAATCCTGAAAGAGCTTTTGACCCTAGTTATGTGTACACATCTAATCAGGGAATAAGGGCATTTATTGGAATTCGCTATGCACTATATTAGGGTAAATAGCTTAACGAACTACCAACGTTTATTCCAAAAACTTTTTATAACCCGTGTTCTAGCCTTTAAACTATATACCACTCCAACGGTTAATTGTTTATGAGCTGTCATACTATAAATCTTCTCGGGCGAATGTTTATATGAAATCTGTGTATTTAAACCCCAATGACTAGAAACCCAGAAGGTTCCTCCAAAACCAACATTTAAAACCCCTGATGACTTTGAATTTTGAATTGTGCTAGGTGGGCCAACTATACTCGCTCCAACAGTTAAATATGGAACTAAGTGATTATTTGATAAATTAAAATCATATCGTAAATTTCCATCAAATGAATTGTAACTAAATTCATTAGTTACAAATGGATGTATATCAATGGCATTTAAAGTAAATCCTGCATCTACAGTAAGTCCAGAAAATAAATATCTAGCAATATTAATTTTAGGTGCTTGAAAATTATGCCAATCTTTAACCCTATTTATATTACTAAAGCGAACTAAAGACCCACTTACACCTACTACCCATTTATTTTCATTATTTTGAGCATTTGTTGCTAATGAGATAAAAAGAAATAAAACTAAAGATTTTCTTACAATAAATTTTTTCATAAAATATATAAATAATTATACAAATATAGGTTTATCATTTCAAATTAATATTATAGCATTTATCTTTGAAGAAATTACGTATCCTTGAGCAAACAAGAAATTGTTAATCAGTATCAAGAATCTGTTAAAGTAAAACAGGTTTTAAAGCAAATACAAAAAGACAAGAACCAAATTCAAATTACGAATTTGGTCGGATCATCGATGTCTTTTGTGATATCAGAAACTTTTAAAAAAGATGATAAAAGCTATCTACTGATACTTAATGATAAAGAAGAAGCTGCCTATCATCTTAATGATTTAGAACAGTTACTAAATCAAAAAAGAGTTTTATTTTACCCTGGATCTTACCGAAGACCTTATCAGATAGAACAAACTGACAATGCTAATGTTTTAATGCGATCAGAGGTTTTAAACCGAATCAATTCTCGAAAAAAACCTGCCATAATTGTCACCTATCCTGAAGCATTATTTGAAAAAGTAGTGACTAAAAAAGATTTAGAAAGAAACACCCTTAAATTATCTGTATCAGAAAGTGTTTCTTTAGATTTTGTAAATGAAATATTATTTGAATACAATTTTAATCGTGTTGATTTTGTAACAGAGCCAGGAGATTTTTCAGTTCGTGGTGGAATCATTGATGTTTTCTCATTCTCAAATGATGAGCCATTTCGAATTGAATTTTTTGGAGACGAGATAGACAGTATTAGAACTTTTGATGTGGAAACACAACTCTCCAAAGAAAAGCTTCAAAAAGCTAGTATTATGTCAAATGTTGAAAACAAAAAACTTCAAGAGAAGCGAGAAAGTTTTCTGCAATACATCACTTCTAATACAGTTATTTTCATAAAAAACAGCGATTTATTAATTGGTAAATTAGATAAATTGTTTGGCAGGGCCGAAAATGTATTTAGTGAATTGTCTAAAGAATTAAATCATACCAAACCAATTGATTTATTTTGTAATGGTCCTTTTATTCAAAACCAACTCTCTGATTTTACAGTAGCTAGTTTTGAAACCTATACTTCTGGAGAAAACCCAATAATTGATTTTATTACAAAAGCACAACCCTCATTTAATAAACAATTTGATTTGTTAATTGAAAATTTAAACGAATATCATACCAAAGGATTTACCAATTATATTTTCTGTGCTAATGAACAACAAGCTCAGCGATTTCACGATATTTTTGAAGATGCCAAAAAAGAAGTTCATTATCAAACAATTGTATTCCCACTATATCAAGGGTTTATCGATTTAGAAGAAAAAGTTGTTTGTTATACAGATCATCAAATTTTTGAACGTTATCATAAATTTCGTTTAAAAAATGGCTATGCAAAAAAACAATCCATCACATTAAAAGAGTTGAATAATCTTGATATTGGAGATTATGTAACACATATCGATCATGGAATTGGAAAATTTGGTGGGCTTCAAAAAATTGATGTAGAAGGAAAAAATCAAGAAGCTATTAAACTAATTTATGGTGATCGTGATATTTTATATGTTAGCATTCACTCTTTACACAAAATTTCTAAATTCAATGGAAAAGATGGAAAAGCACCAAAAATATATAAATTAGGATCGGGTGCCTGGAAAAAGATAAAACAAAAGACTAAAAAAAGAGTGAAAGAAATCGCATATAATTTAATCAAATTATATGCAAAAAGAAGAATGCGGAAAGGATTAGCTTTTGGGCCAGATACTCATATACAGCACGAACTTGAAGCCAGTTTTATATATGAAGATACTCCAGATCAATATTCAGCTACTCAAGATGTTAAAGCGGACATGGAGAAAGAACAACCTATGGATCGATTGGTCTGTGGAGATGTAGGATTCGGAAAAACAGAAATTGCTATTAGAGCGGCATTTAAAGCAGTTGATAATGGAAAGCAGGTAGCTATTTTAGTTCCAACCACAATTTTAGCTTTTCAACATTATAAAACATTTACAAAACGATTAGAAAATTTTCCTGTTAGAATAGATTATTTAAATCGATTTAGAACTACCAAACAAAGAAACGAAGCCATAGAGGGTATTAATGAGGGAAGTATCGATATTGTCATCGGAACACATCAACTAACTAACAAAAAAATTAAATTTAAAGATTTAGGATTACTCATCATAGATGAAGAACAGAAATTTGGAGTTGCTGTAAAAGATAAATTAAAAACCATAAAAGAAAATGTAGACACCCTTACCTTGACTGCAACCCCCATACCAAGAACATTACAATTTAGTTTGATGGCTGCTCGAGACTTATCAGTAATTTCAACACCCCCACCCAATCGTCATCCCATAGACACTCAGGTTATTCGTTTCAGTGAGGAAATAATTCGTGATGCAATTACTTATGAAATTTCTAGAGGTGGACAAGTGTTTTTTATTCATAATAGAATTGAAAATATAAAAGAAGTTGCTGGTCTTTTACAGCGTTTAATTCCTAATGCTAATATTGGAGTTGGTCATGGACAAATGGAAGGTAAGAAATTAGAAAGCCTTATGTTGGAATTTATGAATAATGAATTTGATGTACTGGTTTCTACTACAATCGTAGAAAGTGGATTGGATGTTCCCAATGCAAATACTATTTTTATAAACAACGCTAATAATTTCGGTCTTTCTGACTTACATCAAATGAGAGGTAGAGTTGGAAGATCCAATAAAAAAGCTTTTTGTTATTTCATTACTCCACCTTACCATATGATGACTGATGATGCAAGAAAAAGAATAGAAGCTTTAGAGCTATTTTCTGATCTAGGAAGTGGCTTAAATATTGCGATGAAAGATTTAGAAATTCGAGGAGCAGGAGATTTACTAGGTGGTGAACAAAGTGGTTTTATTAATGACATTGGATTTGATACTTATCAAAAAATATTGAGTGAGGCCATTGAAGAATTAAAAGAGAATGAATTTAAAGAACTTTATAATACTGAAGAAAACAAACCTAAAGAATTTATAAAAGAAGTTCAAATAGACACTGATTTTGAAATTTTATTTCCTGATAATTATATCAATTCGATTACTGAGCGACTGAATCTTTACAATGAATTATCCACTTTAGAAACTGATGAAGAATTACTTCAATATGAACAACGATTAATAGATCGTTTTGGCGAATTACCATTTCAGGCTATCGATTTATTAGATAGTGTTCGTTTAAAATGGTTTGCAAAAAAAATAGGCTTAGAAAAGGTAGTACTTAAGCAAAAGAGAATGATTGGGTATTTTATATCGAACCAACAAAGTGAATTTTATCAAACTAAGGCATTTACAGCAGTATTAAAATATGTTCAACAAAACGCCACAACATGTGTAATTAAAGAAAAGCAAACAAAAATAGGTTTGCGATTATTGATTACTTTTATAAAAATTGATTCTGTAGAAGTTGCCCTTAAAAGACTTCAAAAAGTTTTAGGTGATTTATAATTATCCTTTTTCACTGTAACCCATCATTTAAAAAATGGAAAATAGTTATTTTAAAAATCTGTCTAATTTAATTTTAGCAACTCTTTTCATAAGCACCTCCGGTGTGTTAGGCAAGTATATTGCAATGCCCTCTGAAGTCATTATATGGTTTCGCTCTGCTTTTGCAATGATTTTCTTATATGGATTTTGTAAGTATAAAAAAATAAGTATTAAGGTACCCAACTTTAAACATCATGTTCCGCTAATAACTAGCTCGCTCTTTATGGCTTTTCATTGGGTTACGTATTTCTATGCCTTAAAATTATCAAATGTAGCTTTAGGCATGCTATCACTTTACACATTTCCAATCATAACTGCACTACTTGAACCTTTGTTCTTTAAATCAAAAATAATTCCCATACATATTGTTCTGGGAGGAGTTGTGTTAATTGGAGTTTTTATTTTGGCTCCAGAATTTAATCTTGAGAGCTCAAATGTGAAAGGAATTTTGTTTGGTTTATTTTCTGCACTCTGCTATTCAATTAGACTCTTAATTTTAAAACAACATGTAAACCACTATCATGGGAGTATGCTTATGTTATATCAAACCTCTGTAATTACGATTGTTTTGATTCCTGTATTATTTTTTATGGATGTCTCTAATTTTCAATCTCAATTTCCGTATTTATTATTACTCGCAATACTAACAACTGCTATCGGTCACAGCTTAATGGTACATTCACTCAAGTTTTTTTCAACAACAACAGCAACTATTATTAGTAGTATTCAGCCTATATTCGGAATTGTAATAGCTTTCTTTGTTGTTGGTGAGATTCCAGAAATAAATACTGTTTGGGGAGGACTGTTAATTATTTCTACTGTTTTAATAGAAACTTTAAGGGTTAAAAAAGGAAGTTAATTACTTGGTCAATACATCTTGGTAATTACGTTTTACAAAAATTAGTATTGTTTCTAAAATATCACCCATATTATTACATTCTTTGAACTTAACATCTCCCACATATTTAATCAAATGTTTCTTTAAAAGTTGAACATTATTGGGGAAAGAAATTGTGTCACTTTTCATGCACCTAATTAAACTAGTTGCTCTTCTAGGAGAAGAGATTATTCTTTTTGCCATATAAGAGCGCTCTTCTAACTTATATTGAGTAATTGAATTCTTATCTAATTTTTTGTTTACCATATCAACAATTTTAAAGTTTTCTTTTAAAAATTGTAAATCATAAACTTTTAAATTTCCTTCAAAAGATTGTTGATCAAAATCAATAGCTCTGATTTTATATATAATTTTATCAAAATCATGAGTTGGTATAATTACATAATTATAAGAACGCATATCTCCGAGCAAACGAACCAAACATCTTTCTTTAAATTTCACAAATTCTTTAGCAATTTGAGATTTCTCTGACTCTGAACATTTAGGAAGGAATTCTTTTATAAAATCATCTCCTGGAATTCCTGAAATATGTTCTTCTATTAAAGTGTCTTTGTAAACTAAGAAATTTAGGTTATGTGGAGACAATATATGTTCTAATTCTAAACCATATATTCTAGAAGCATCAGCTTTTTTCACATAAAAATAGGTGTAATTATCATTTAAAACATTTCTTATTTTTATTCGAAAAGGTTTTGAATTTCCGAAAGTACAATAATCAATAGCGTCTACATTTAAAAATGGGATAGTTTCGTTCCCTCCGTCTGAATGGAGTATCGTGTATATTTTTTTTAAACTAGCATCAATTTCTTCTCTATCATATTCTGAATAATATGTCCTAACCCATAAAGTATCTTTTTCATTCTTATCATAAACTATGACTGACCCTTGAAAACGGAGCAAATCGTCATAAAAAATTGGTATTTTTAAGTTTCTATTATACTTCTTTAGATATTCATCCAACATTTTATTAATAGGAAATGTTGGTTTTTTTTTAGAAATTAACTTTTTTTCTAGCGCCATTTGATACAAATTACACTCAAATGTAATGCATAATCTTTTTAATTAGCTCAATTTAAACATCTTTCCAGGAAAAGGTTTTACAATATTTTTGAACTCTAGTTGTAATAATATTGTGACTAATTGACTCAAAGGAAGTTGAGTTTCTATTGCAATTGCATCAATTACTGCTTGCTCTTTTAATTCTAAAAAATCAACTATTTTCTGTTCATCATTTGTAAGATCTAAAAATAATCTTGTTTGTTTAGGAGGGATTTTTTTTGATATATCCCAATTAAGCATTTTTACAATATCTTCAGAAGATTGGAGTAAATGTGCTTTATTTCTATAAATTAAGTCATTACACCCTTGACTCATAATATCATTGATTCTTCCTGGCACTGCAAATACATCTCTATCGTATGAATTTGCAATATCTGCTGTCACTAGAGAACCTCCTTTTGATGCAGATTCTACAACTATTGTTGCTGTTGACAATCCTGCAACAATTCTATTCCTTTTTAAAAAGTTTTCTCGTTGAGGAGGGACATTGTGAAAAAATTCTGTTAAAAAACCCCCGTACTTATTTACACTATGGATATATCTTTTATGAGCTTTAGGATACATAATTTCTAAACCATGAGCTAGAACAGCAATAGTTTGCAAGTTGTTTTTTATGGCTCTTTTGTGCGCACAAATATCAATTCCATAAGCAAAACCACTTACAATAATAGGATTGTAAGCTGCTAATTCATCAATAAGTTTTTCACAAAAACTAAAACCATAATTTGTCATTCTTCTCGTACCTACAATAGAAATAATTTTATCATTTGAAAAATCAATAGTTCCATCTTGAAAAAATAAAATTGGGGCGTCTATACAATGTTTTAAATTTATTGGGTAGTCTTTATCCAAAAAATAAGAATATTTAATCTTATTTTGTTTTATATATTTAAATTCTAGCTCAGCAAAGTGCTGATTAGAGCTATCAAATAAATTTTGAATCGTAAGCTGACCAATCCCATTAATTTTTTGAAGTATCTGTTTCTTCTCTTTAAAAATATCACTGGCTGAGCCTACATGAGCAATGAGTTTTTTTGCTACAACATCTCCAATCATTGGAGTCTTTTGCAAACGCAAAAGTGCTAGAATTTCTTCTTCATTCAAGGTGCAATTTTTTTATTTCAATATACAAATATATTGTTGATAATTATTGGAGGCTTTTTATGCTTCTTATATTTAATTTTTTATATTTGTTTCTATGGTTATAGAAGATTACATAAAAGACTTATTGTACAGATATGATTGTGTTATCATCCCTAACTTTGGCGGTTTTGTAACTAATAAAATTAGTGCCCAAATTCACAAAGACTCAAACACTTTTTACCCACCAACAAAACAGATAGGTTTTAACGTTAACCTCATTCATAACGACGGCTTATTAGCCAATTATATTGCCTCGTCAGAAAACATTTCTTTTGACCAAGCAACGTCTAAAATTAAAGTCACTGTTTCTCAGTGGAATAAGTTAATTAAGACAACTTCTCTCCACATTAAAAATATTGGTTCCTTTTCTCTGAATGAAAAAAATCAATTAATTTTTAAACCCACGAGTAAAACAAATTACTTGAAGTCCTCCTTTGGGCTAACACCTACAGAATCACCTGTAGTTGTAAGATCTGCACAAAAAGTTATTCCTCTTATTTCTACCCAAAAGACTCAAAGAAAAGCACCTCTGTTTATGAAGTATGCTGCCACAGCTGCAGTTTTACTATCACTTTCCTATGTTGGTTGGACAGGTTATGAAAATAAACAAGAACAATTAAGCTTTGCTAAAGACCAAAAAAAAATAGAGGAAAAAATTCAAACTGCAACATTTGTTATTGAAAATCCTTTAGCAACAATTGAATTAAATGTAAATAAAGAAGTTCCAAAATCTTTTCATGTTATTGCTGGGGCGTTTCAATTTGTAGAAAATGCTCACAAAAAAGTAAATCAACTTAACTCAAAAGGATTTAATGCTACTGTTTTAGGAACTAATAAATGGGGGTTAACACAAGTTGCTTATGCTTCTTTTTACAAAAAAACTGATGCCTTTAAAAGTCTTGCCGATATAAGAAAAATTGACTCTAAAGATGCTTGGTTGCTAGTTAAAAAATTCGAGTAATTCAGAATCTATATTCTTCAGTCTACTACAATCAATCTTTTTGATTGTATATCTTTGTAAAAAAATTATAAATGACAGCAAAAAAACCGAGTGAATCTTTGACAATTCTTACTGATCTTGTGTTACCAGGAGAAACAAACTACCTTGATAATCTTTTTGGAGGGGAATTATTGGCAAGAATGGATAGGGCTTGTAGTATTGCTGCTCGACGTCACTCTAGAAGAATAGTAGTTACAGCCTCAGTAAACCAGGTTGTCTTTTCGAAATCTGTTCCCGTGGGAAGTGTTGTGACTATTGAGGCAAAAGTTTCAAGGGCATTTAAGTCATCTATGGAAATATATGTAGATGTTTGGATTGAGGATAGACAATCTGGCTTAAAGACTAAAGTAAATGAAGGAATTTATACTTTTGTTGCAGTAGATGAAACTGGTAAACCTGTTGAAATTCCTCAAATAATTCCTGAAACGGAACTAGAAAAAGAACGTTTTAAGGGTGCCTTAAGAAGAAAACAATTGAGTTTAGTTTTAGCTGGGAAAATGCAGCCAAATGATGCTACAGAATTAAAGGCTTTGTTTATAAACTAGTTGACTTTTAGAATCCAACTAGTGGGATTTAATCGAGTGGTGTTTTTTGACAATACAAAAATTAGCTTAGTTTTTCCCGTAATTCTATCAGTGAAAACTTTTCCTAATGGCTGTCCTGTTTTTATTTTTTGCCCATCATTAACATTTACAGTTTCTAAATTATTATATATAGAAATATAGTTTCCATGTCTAATTAAAACCGATTTTTTTCCTTCAGATTGAGTTTGTATTGCTAAGATTTCTCCATTAAAAATAGCATTAGCATTAGACCCTTTTTTAGTGGCAATATGAATTCCAGTACTATTTATAAAGTTTCCCGAATATACTGGGTGAGGCTGTTTACCAAACTTTCTTATAATAAAACCACTTTCAACAGGCCACGGAAGCTTTCCTTTGTTTTGCTCAAAACTAACTGCTAATGCTTTAGCCTCTGGTGTTAGTGAAAACCCTTTTGACTTTTTAACTCCTTTCTTTGCATTGGATTTAGCAATAGCTTCTTTAATTATTTTATCAATTATTTGCGTTATTTTCTTCTCCTGCTGTTGTTTTATTCGAAGTTTTTTCTTGTATTTTTTTTCTTGAGTTTGTAGCTCAAAAATTAATTTTCTCTGATCATCCTTTTCATATTCAATCTTTGATTTTTGTTCCTCTTCATTAGATAATAAAGTATCTTTCAACTCCTTTTGGATTAACAGTGAGTCTTTTAAACGTAAAAATTTATTAGTTAGAACATACACCTCTTCTCCTTGTTTTTTTCTAAAAGAGGCATACTGTTTCATATACTTCACTCTTTTGTAGGCTTGATAAAAACTTTTAGAGGAAAACAAAAACAAAGTGCTACTTTGCTGAGATTTGCTTTTGTATGATTTGTATATCATTTCAGCATAATCTTCTTTTAACTTAATTAGTTTTTTATCTAGTTGCTTTATATCATCTTCATAAATAGCGATATCATTCGATAGGGATTTAACTTCTAAATTAATAGTTGAAATGTATTGTTCTCTAATAGCAATTTTATGATTCAAATCCTTAAGATCTTCAAGAGCATTTTCTTCGCTTTTTTTTGCTGTAAAAAGCAACTTATTTACCATTTTAATTTCATTTTTTATTCTTTTTCGGTCGAGCTCTAACTGCTTTCTAGATTTGTTTTGTGCAAACGAAGACATCGTAAAAAAAAGAAGAAATAAAAGGGATATGTACTTATACTCTTTAAACATTAAAGTTTGATCGGTTTATAACTAGACGGTATTTTATACGGAGTACTAATTTGTTTGTTTAAAGTTACTGATTTAAAATCAATCGTAATCGTTGTATAATGTTCTGGTTGTGAAACGTTAATCATAATTTTCTTGGGTACTAACTGTTTTTCTATCAAACGGTAACTTTTATAATCTATATCCAATACTGTTTTATTTTTGACAGTCTTAAGCAATTGTTTTTTTAAGGTAAAATTATTCGGGTCAAATAAAAAGAATATACGATACAATTCATGTTGCTCTTTAGGGGTTAACTTGTAAACTAGATCATCCACCTGAGATATAAATTTTTGCTTTTTTAAATCTAAAACAGATTCGCCAAGCAATAAGTTTTGAACCTGATTGAAAGTGACTTTAGTTCCTAATATTTTTTCTAAAAGTGAAAAATCACCCTCAAAATACTTTTTATCAATTAATGAATAATAACTAAAAGATTCTGGAGTTATTTTTACTCTAAAAGCACTAATAATTTTAGAGCCTCTCATCCAGATTACGGAGTCTTTTAGTACACGAAGATGTACTGTGAAATTTATTTTATTTCTTTTATCATTTCTATAATCTGCATAGCCTACTTTTAATTTAGCATCCAGTGTTTTAGCATCAAAATAGAGAGCGGTATGTTTTTTAATAATTTTTTTAGCTGATATTTTTTTTAATACTTCGCTGTTTGATTCAACAAGGTTTCTTTTGCTTTTACAAGAGCTAAATACAATTATAAAAAAAAATAAACAGCTTATTATTCTCATATTATATCTTGTCATTTTTAAGTTTCATTTTGTATTCTAGGGCTTTACTAGTTTTATTTAAACTAGTATAGGTATTTACTAAAATAGTATAGAACTGGGCTTCCAATATGGGGTTTTCAATTATAAAATCTATTCCAATTTCTAAGATATCAATAGCTTCTTGGTGCTTTCCTTGTAGCTGTAATGCTCTTCCTTTTGATAAATAAGAAAATGGTTGTGCTGGAAAAAGATCAATCGCTAAGCTACTATAAATGTAATATGCTGGAATATTTTCTTTAATTGCCAACGTTAATATTTTTTTCAATGTATTAAAAGAAGGAGGATTAAGCTCAAAATCTGAAATTAGTTTGGGCAAACTGTCTCTATTTGAGACTACAATTTGAGGTTTATTTATCAACGCCAACTTATCTTTTAACTGTATTAAACTTGTTGTTAAGCCATATTCTTTTTCAAAAACATTAATCAAGGACAATGCTTTCATATATTCATCATTTAAGTAGTATAAATAAATCAATTCTGAACGCTGTTTAGGTTTATGCTTAACTATTGTTAGTTGCGTCTTTATTGCCTCTTGATAATTTTTATCTTTTTTTTGAATGGCTACCAAGTGCTTTAACATCCAAAAATTTAAAGGCTCTAAACGTAATGCATTATTGATGTACTGTAATGCTTCAGTTGTTCTATTTAAAAATAAGTAATTTTTTGAAAGTTCAAAAAAAACGGCTTTGTCGTTTGGAAAAATGGCATTGCACTCCTCTAAATTTTGAATTGCGATTTGATAATTTTTAATTGACTTTTCTGAGAGCGATTTAAAAAAGTATTCTTGAAATTTAATAGTCTTATCCTCTGTAATATCTTCTTTAATATCTTCTACCTCTGGAATACTATCTTGTGAATAAGAGAAAAAAGGATGGAACAAAAGCCCAAAAAAGACATAAAGTACAATCCTTTTAATCATTTCTTTTTTTTAAGTCAACTCTGAATAATCACCTATACTTAATGAGGTGAAATTACCATTAAATGTTGCATGATTTCCGATCATAGCATTTTCTAAAGTTGCGTTTAAGATTGTTACATTGGTTTGTATTAAGGAGTTCGAAATTTTAGAATCTTCTACCGAACTGGATTCACCTATAGACACATAAGGGCCAATTGTAGTGTTTTTTAAAACAACATTTTCTCCTACATAACAAGGCTGAATAATTTTAGAGTTTTCTAATACTACAGAATCAGCAACTAAATTCAGTCCTTTTTCGAAATCAAAACCTAATATTTTTTTATTGGTGTCTAGGGTTGGGTCTTTTTTCCCACAATCCATCCAAACATCAACTTTTCCAGGTAAAAATTTAGCGCCTTCTTGTTTTAAAGTTTCTAGAACTTCAGTAAGTTGAAACTCTCCGGAAGGTCTAATATCATTATCTATTAAGTATTTTATTTCTTGTGAGAGCTTATCACCATCCTTAAAGTAATAAATCCCTATTATAGCTAAATCAGATACAAATTCTATAGGTTTTTCAACAAAATCAGTAATATAGCCATCCCTTAATTTTACAACTCCAAAAGCACTAGGGTCTTCTACTTGCTTTACCCAAATAGCTCCATCTGCATTAGCATCTAAAGTAAAATCTGCTTTAAAAAGCGTATCTGCAAATGCAACAACACATGGACCTGAAAGAGACTCTTTAGCACAAAAAATTGCATGAGCAGTACCCAAAGCTTCTTCTTGGACGTAAACAGAGCCTTTGGCTCCTAATTCTTTGGCTATTTTTAATAATTTATCTTTTGTATTTGCCGGAAATCCTTTTGAGGATGGGCCAATAATAAAAGCTATTTCATCTATAGGTTGATTCACAACGGAAGTGATATCTTCAACTAATCTTTGTACAATTGGTTTTCCTGCAATTACTGTTAAGGGTTTAGGAATTGTTAACGTGTGAGGTCTTAAACGAGAACCAATTCCGGCCATAGGGACTATAATTTTCATGTTCTTTTTTGCATTTTTTAATAGTGCAATATACCAATAATTGAGTAATTGGTAAAAGAGAAACCGTTTAAATCCCTTTAGGAATAGAAGCAATTAAATTCTTAGTATAATTAGATTTTGGAGCGCTGTATATCTCATCTGAATCATTAATTTCTTCAATTTTACCCTGATTCATGACAATCAATTGATCTGACATAAACTTAACTACAGACAAGTCATGAGAAATAAAAATATAGGAGAAACTAAATACTTTTTTTAATTCATTAAGGAGATTGAGAACTTGTGCTTGAACAGATACATCAAGAGCAGAAACCGACTCATCACAAATAATTAATTTTGGTCTTAATGCAATCGCTCTGGCAATTCCTATTCTTTGTCTTTGGCCTCCCGAAAATTCATGTGGATACCTATTAAAGTGATCTTCTTTCAAACCAACTTTTTTTAACAGGTCTAGTACATATAATTTGCGATCATTGTGTGTCGGTAAAATTTTATGAACTTTCATGGGTTCTAAAATTGCATTTCCAACAGATATTCTAGGGTTTAATGAGGAAAATGGATCTTGAAAAATAATTTGGATTTCCTTTCTTAAATTCACCAACTCTGTTTTAGAAAGCACTGTAATATCTTTCCCCTTATAAAATATTTTACCAGAAGTGATTTCTTCTAAATGTAAAATGGATCTTCCCAGTGTGGTCTTTCCACTACCAGATTCTCCAACTAAACCTAATGTTTCTCCTTCATATAACTTAAAAGACACATCGTCAACTGCTTTAATAGTAGGGTTTTTAGAGAACCCTTTCTGACTATCAAAATATTTTTTCAGATTCACTACTTCCAGTAAAGGTTCAGAACTATAAAGTTTTTGATGAAATTGATCTCTTTCTAATTTGGTGTATATCTCTGGAAAAGTATTTTTTTTTATAAAGTCATTAACCGTTGGAAGTTTTTTGAATCTTTCCGAAAGACTAGGTTTAGAATTAATAAGTCCTTTAGTATATTGTTTTTGGGGAGTTCTAAAAACATCTTTGGCTTTCCCTTGTTCAATAATTACCCCCTCATATATGACAATTACATCGTCTGCAAGTTCAGAAACTAATGGTAAATCATGTGAGATAAAAAGAATACTCATTTGATTTTCGGCTTGTAATTCCTTTAGGAGTTCGATGACTTCTTTTTGAACTGAAACATCTAAAGCCGTGGTAGGTTCATCAGCGATTAATAAATCTGGCTTACAAGCGATAGCCATAGCGATCATTACACGTTGCTTCTGACCTCCACTTAACTGATGAGGATAAGCCTTAAAAATTCTATGAGGTATTGGTAATTTTACTTTTTCAAAGAGAGTAATTACCTCTTTAAAAATTTCTTTTTTGTTTAAATCTGTATGTTGTTTTAAAACTTCATAAACTTGTTTCCCGCAAGTTATTGTTGGATTTAAAGAACTCATAGGTTCTTGAAAAATCATTCCAATCTTTTTTCCTCTAATTATTTCAAACTCTTTATCAGATATTGTAAGAAGGTTTTTTTCTTTAAAAAAAATTTCTCCATCTAAAATTGCATTTTCAGATAATAGGCCAAGAATTGCAAGAGATGTCACTGATTTTCCACTTCCAGATTCTCCTACAATACCTAAAATTTTATTAACACCTAAATCGAAAGAAATGTTTTTTACAACTTCAATTTCATTTTTATGAGACAAAAACTTTATGGATAGATTGTTTACTTGTAACATATCAAGCAATATACATTAAGAGATCCAGAAACATCACAATAATTATAATAATTATATCCCTATAAATAGGTATTAAAAAAATTCATTAATTATGGGAATTGTATAAACTCTAATTAGTAATTAATTTTACCTTAATTGTTTTCTTTTAGTGTTAGATATTTTTTACCTCTATTAAAATATAAACTAAGGAAAAAATTGTTGTGAAAATTAAACCTAGATAACTTTATCTAGGTTTTTTTTATAAAGGTTATTTAGATTAACAATAATAATTAAATGATAACCGGAGTGTTCTAGTCGGTATTTTTTAGTTCCTTTGTTGAAATTTATTTTTGTGAATTATATTTCAGTAGAAAATATCTCAAAATCTTATGGAGATAGAACATTATTTAGCAATATTTCCTTTGGGATCAATAAACATCAAAAAGTAGCTTTTGTTGCAAAAAACGGAACAGGAAAAACCTCCATACTAAATATTATTGCAGGATTAGATACACCTGATAACGGACAAGTTATCAAGAGAAAAGAAATTCAAGTAGCTTACCTTTCTCAAAACCAACTATTTAATGACAATCTCACTATAGAAGAAACTATTTTTGAAACAGAAAATAGAATTTTACCTATCATAAAACAATACGAAAAAGCACTCGAAAACCCTGAGGATTCAGAAAATTATCAGAAAGCTTTTGACTTAATGGATCAACACAATGCCTGGGATTTTGAAACCCAATATAAATTGGTTCTTACTAAATTAAAACTCCCAACTTTATCAATGAAAGTGGGTAAACTTTCAGGAGGGCAGAAAAAAAGATTAAGTCTTGCTGTTTTACTAATAAATAAACCCGATTTAATCATCTTAGACGAGCCAACTAATCATCTAGATTTAGAAATGATAGAATGGCTTGAAGACTATTTTAAGAAAGAAAAAATAACCTTATTTATGGTAACGCATGATCGTTACTTTCTAGAAAGAGTTTGTAATGAAATTATAGAACTTGACCATGGTAAATTATATAAATACAAAGGTAATTATTCTTATTATTTAGAAAAAAAAGAAGAAAGAATTGCTCAGGAATCAGCTTCCACTCATAAGGCTAAAAATTTATTTAAGAAAGAGTTAGACTGGATGCGGAGACAACCAAAAGCAAGAACTACAAAGTCTAAGTCTAGAATTGATGATTTTCAAGAAATTAAAGAAAAAGCACACAAAAGAAGACAAGATCATACAGTTCAATTAGAGATAAATATGGAACGGTTAGGGAGTAAAATTGTAGAGCTCCACAAACTAAAAAAGTCATTCGGAGATCTAAAAATTCTTGATGGTTTTCAATATGTATTTCAAAAAGGAGAGCGTATTGGTGTCATTGGAAAAAATGGAACTGGAAAATCATCTTTTTTAAACATACTTACAAACAGAGAGCCTATTGATGGTGGAAAAGTTGTTGTTGGAGAAACAGTAAAATTTGGCTACTACACTCAAAAAGGAATTGTTGTAAAAGAAGGACAGAAAGTAATTGAAGTAATAAAAGAATTTGGCGAAGAAATCCCTTTAACCAAAGGAAGACGGATTTCTGCTTCTCAGTTATTAGAACGCTTTCTTTTTGATAAGAAAAAACAATATGATTTTGTTGAAAAATTAAGTGGTGGAGAACAGAAACGATTGTATCTCTGTACTGTTTTAATTCAGAATCCAAACTTTTTAATTCTGGATGAACCCACCAATGATTTAGATGTAATTACCTTAAATGTGTTAGAAAGTTTCTTATTAGATTTTCCAGGGAACCTAATTGTGGTATCTCACGATAGGTATTTTATGGATAAAATTGTAGATTCTTTATTTGTTTTTAGAGGTAATGGAGTTGTTGAAAATTTTCCAGGAAATTACTCAGATTACAGAACTTATGAAGACTCTAAGCCTAGGAAAAAAGTTGTAAAAGTTGAAAAAAAACAAGCTATAGCTACTCCCTCCAAAGTAAAATTATCCTTTGAAGAAAAAAGAGAATTTGGTTCTCTAGAAAAAGATATAGAACGATTAGTCCAAAAAAAGAAATTAATTGAAGCTTCTTTTATGGACGAAGGAATCACACAAGAGCAAGTGACGGAAAAATCAGAAGAACTTCAAAGAGTTATTTCTTCACTAGAACAAAAAGAAGAAAGGTGGTTTGAAATATCTATGAAACTAGAGGGTTAAACTTTAATGATTTCATTTTCCTCAACTAGCTTTTCATTATTAAAACGCATCAATAATTGTGCAACAGCTATGGTGTCTTTTTCACAATACTTTACGATCCGGTCTAGATTTTTATCTTTATAATAAACCCTGGCAACCTCACTGCCATCGATGTCATCTTTTGGAGATGGAATTCCTAAAATTGAGGTCAACAATTGTAAAGAGCTGTAATGCTTATAATCTCCAAATTTCCATAACTCCATAGTATCAAGATGCGGAACTTCCCATGGTTTTTTTCCAAATAAATTTAATTTTGAGGGTAACTCTATTTGATGTACAATCATTCTTCTTGCGATGTAAGGGAAATCAAACTCTTTCCCGTTATGAGCACATAGAACATGAAATGATTTATTAAAATGTGTGTCTAAGAGTTGTTTAAAATCAACTAAGATTTGCTTTTCATGATCTCCACTAAAAGAGGTAACTCGTAAATTTCTTTCTTGTGTGTCATTGGTAAAATAGGCTACAGAAATACAGATAATTTTACCAAACTCTGCCCAAATTCCAGCACGTTCATAAAAATCTTCTGCACTAAACTCTTCTTTACGTTGATAGGCCGTTTTTTTTGCAAATAACTCTTGCGTTGTATCTAGTACCTCAGACCAATTTTCCTTTTGTGGAACTGTTTCAATGTCTAAGAACAAGACATTGTTCATTTTTGTTTTCAAATTCATGCCATTTTTTTAGTGAATTTACTAAAAATAAAAAAGCCTCGAAAATTCGAGGCTTTTTAAAAGAGTTATGTATAAGAGATTATTCTCTAATTAATTTTACACTTTTTACTCCTTGCTCTGTAGTAATTCTAGCAATATAAATACCACTACTTAATCCTTGAGTAGAAATAGAAAGTTCAGTACTGTTGTTGTTTTGAGAAACCACTCTTTTTCCTAACAGATTAAATACTTCAACAGAATTTATTACGGTATTACCCGTTCTAAAGTTCCAGTTTGAATTAGATGGGTTAGGATATACGCTAACATTTACAAAACTATTGTCATCTACACCAGCTGTAGCCTCACCAACAACAACACTACCCAAGGTTGTATCTGCAGGGTCAGCTAATGGACCAGTAACTGAAAAACCATATTGAA
>CAJXSU010000004.1 GCA_913061465.1 uncultured Flavobacterium sp. | reverse complement strand
TAAATGATGATTTTCTGTGTGTCTTGTAGGTAGCTCTTCCTGAAAAGTCTTGAGCGAAAATTGATCCAGTGATTAAGATTGACAAAATAAAAACTCGTATTCTCATATTTTTTTTTATTTCAAATATGAAATATATAAAAATACCTATTAGTTAATAGTCTGTTAAGATTATTTATAAAGATGGTTTTTAATAAAAATTACTTAATAAAAACTAACAATTTACCACATCAAAAAATTTTGACAACAAACAGATAATTTAGTTAGGTGAAATTTCTAAATTTTAAGTATATTTAACTCCCCCTTTCTTAATTTTTTGAAACTAACCCTATGCACATAGCAATTGCCGGAAATATTGGCGCCGGAAAAACCACTTTAACTAAATTATTAGCAAGACATTACAGTTGGAAACCACATTACGAATCGGTTGACGAAAACCCTTATCTAGACGATTTTTATGGAGAGATGGAACGTTGGTCATTCAACTTACAAGTCTATTTTTTAAATAGCCGTTTTGGTCAAATTTTAGAATTAAGAAAAAGCGGTAAAAATATTATTCAAGACAGAACCATCTATGAAGATGCTCATATTTTTGCTCCCAACCTTCACGCAATGGGTCTTATGACAAATAGAGATTACAACAACTATAGCTCACTTTTTGAATTGATGGAAAAATTGGTTACTCCACCAGACTTGCTCATCTATTTAAGAGCAGATATTTCTACATTAGTTGGCCAAATTCATAAAAGAGGAAGAGAATATGAAAACTCAATCAGTATTGATTATTTAAGTAGATTAAATGAACGCTATGAAGCTTGGATTACCACTTATCAAAAAGGAAAACTATTAATTATTGACGTAGATAATCTTGATTTTGTAGAGAAACAAGAGGATTTAGGGTACATCATAGATAGAATTGATTCTCAAATTAACGGATTATTTTAATTTTTTATAAAAAATTTGTAACATTTTTACTCCCCACTACGTATAATAAGTATACCACTAAAGAATATTATTTAATTCTAGAAAAGCGATGAGACAACTTAAGATTACAAAGCAAGTAACTAATAGAGAAACTGCTTCACTTGATAAGTATTTACAAGAAATAGGAAAAGTAGATTTAATAACTGCTGATGAAGAGGTTGAATTAGCACAACGTATTAAAGCTGGTGATCAAACTGCACTAGAGAAATTAACAAAAGCAAATTTACGATTTGTAGTTTCTGTTGCAAAACAATATCAAAATCAAGGATTAACTTTACCTGATTTAATTAATGAAGGTAATTTAGGACTTATCAAAGCGGCAAAACGTTTTGATGAAACTAGAGGTTTTAAATTTATCTCTTATGCTGTATGGTGGATTCGTCAGTCTATATTACAAGCCTTAGCAGAACAATCTCGTATCGTTCGTTTACCCTTAAACAAAATTGGATCTATTAATAAGATTAATAAAATGTTTGCTTTCTTAGAACAAGAAAATGAACGTCCTCCTAGTGCTGAAGAAATTGCTAAGAAGCTAGATATGACTGTTAATGACGTTAAAGAATCCATGAAGAATTCTGGTCGTCATGTATCTATGGATGCACCCTTAATAGAAGGTGAAGACTCTAATTTATATGATGTTTTAAATTCTGGAGAATCACCAAATCCAGATAAAAAATTATTACATGAATCTTTACGTATAGAAATCAACAGAGCATTAGAAACTCTAACACCTCGAGAGGCAGACGTGGTAAAATTATATTTCGGATTGGGAGAACACCAACCAATGACTCTCGAAGAAATTGGTGAAACATTTGATTTAACCCGAGAACGTGTTCGTCAAATTAAAGAAAAAGCCATTCGAAGATTAAAACACACCTCAAGAAGTAAAATTCTAATGACTTACCTAGGGTAAAAACATTGTCAATAAAACATTAAAAACTCCTGAAATTTCTTCGGGAGTTTTCTTTTTAATATGACTATTTTTACCTTATATAAATATAAATATCATTATATAATGAGTAAACTAATAGCACCTTCAATATTAGCAGCAGACTTCGCAAACCTTCAAAGAGATATTGAGATGGTGAATGCAAGTGAAGCAGATTGGTTTCATATCGATATTATGGATGGTGTATTTGTTCCTAACATTTCTTTTGGGATGCCCGTATTAAAAGCGATAACTAAGCATGCTACAAAAACAATTGACGTGCATTTAATGATTGTAAACCCTGACCAATACATTCAAACTTTTTCAGATTTGGGAGCTACAATATTAACAGTTCATTACGAAGCTTGCACCCACTTACATAGAACTGTTCAAGCTATTAAAGCTACCGGAATGAAGGCTGGTGTGGCTTTAAACCCGCACACAGCTGTTGCAGTTCTAGAAGATATTATTGCAGATCTAGATTTAGTTTGTATTATGAGTGTAAATCCTGGTTTTGGAGGACAATCGTTTATAGAAAACACCTATAAAAAAGTGTCTCAATTAAAACATTTAATTCAATTTTCTGATTCTAATTGCCAGATAGAAATAGACGGAGGAGTTACCAACAAAAACGCCAACGAACTTGTAGAGGCTGGTGCTGATGTTTTGGTAGCAGGCAGTTATGTTTTTAAAAGTGAGAACCCAACTGAAACCATAGCTAATCTTAAAAATCAAATTACATAAGGTTGTACTCAGTTGTTGATATAGAGACCACTGGAAATGGGTATAAAGGTCAGAAAATTACAGAAATATCAATCTTCATTTTTGATGGTGAAAAAATAATTGATGAGTTTACTTCCTTAGTAAACCCAGAACAAAAAATTCCATATTTTATAACTAACCTTACAGGCATTACGGAGGCCATGGTAAGAACTGCTCCTAAATTTTATGAAATTGCAAAAAAAGTAGCAGAAATCACTAAAGACACTGTTTTTGTAGCCCATAATGTAAACTTCGACTATAATATAATTAGAGATGAGTTTAAGAGTTTAGGATTCGATTTTAAGCGAAAGAAATTATGTACGGTAAGACTTTCACGTAAAATAATTCCTGGATTAGCTTCCTATAGTTTAGGAAATATCTGTTCTGCTGAAGGTATAGAGATTGCAGCTAGGCACAGAGCAAAAGGAGATGCAGAGGCAACTGTAGAACTATTTAGAAGACTAATTAAAAGAGATCACAAATTTACGATCAATAGTTTTCTAAATGCAAAATCTAGAGAAGCTACGCTCCCACCCTTATTAGACAAACAAGTAGTAGACACCTTACCTGAAAGACACGGTGTTTATTACTTTAAAAATGAACAAAAGGAAGTTATTTATGTTGGAAAAGCCAATAATATAAAACAAAGGGTTATCAGTCATTTTTATGACAAGAAGAAAAAAGAAAGGACGATGTGTCTTGAAACAGCTGATATTTCATATACAGAAACCGGTAGTGAACTTATTGCTCTTTTACATGAATCATCAGAAATAAAACACTTATATCCAAAATTTAATAGAGCACAACGAAAAGCTGGTGAAGCCGTTGGACTTTTTTCTTATGAAGATCAAAAAGGGATACTACATTTAGCCTTTAACAGATTAAAATTAACCCCAAATCCAATCATGAAATTCTATTCCATGGCAGCTTGTAGAAGTGCATTAGAAAAAATATGTGAAAGATTTGAGCTCTGCCCAAAATATTGTCATTTACAAACCAATGTGAATGCGTGTTTTCATTATCAATTACAACAATGTAGAGGAGTTTGCTCAGAAAAAGAAGCAATAGAAAGCTATAACAAACGAGTCAATAAAGCGATACAATCGTTAGGCCTACAAACAGAAAACTTAGTTATTAAAGAAAATGGTAGAAGCGATAAAGAGATTGGATTTGTTTTAATTCTTAATGGAATTTATCAAGGTTTTGGATACATCGATAAGAATCTAGAATTAAGTAATACGGAAGATTATTTGATTCATGTAAAACCTCAAAAAGACAATAGAGATATTCAACGAATTTTAAACTCTTATTTGTCTAAAATGGAAAACATCTAAAAAACATAATTTTCATAAATCTGAATTATAAAACTATTCAAAAAAATTGAATTAAAATAAGTTTTAAAATGCAATTAATAATTGTTATATTTGATATTATTAACAATTTTTAAAAACCTATTCAATGAAGAAAATTATTTTTATGCTGTCATTTATTATGATAGCGACAGTAGTTAATGCCCAAATTATTCAATCTAGACTATTAACAGTAGACCAAGACAACATGGAGGAATTCATGGAAGGAGTTGCTGAAAAAACAAAGCTTTACAACAGTAAAAAAGGGCAAGCTAGATACTTAACTTTTCAAATCCTAACAGGAAAAAATGCACAAAATTTTATACGAATGCAAGTATCAGATTCTATTCAAGAATTAGATAATGTTGATACAGAGGGAAATAAATGGTGGTGGAAAAAAGTAGGATCATTACACAAATCTACCGGAAACTACATGTGGTCTATGAATAAAGACATGTCTTACTATAATGAAAATACAGAAAGGGTAAACCATCGTAGAATTATTTACTACAATTATAAAGACTCTGGAGAAAAAGATTTTTGGAGATTCAGAGAGCGAGTTAAAAAAGCAATGGTAGCTGCTAATTTTGAACAAAATATGAATGTTTTATATTGTAATTCTGGTTGTGACGGAAATATGGTTCAAGTTAGATTTCATCACAAAAACTTTACTGGGCAAAATAATGATTATGGCAAACCCTTAATGGATATGATTGCTAAATATGACGAACTTTATGGAAAAGATGCGTATAAGCAAGATTCTAAAAAAGTTGACGAAAGTCTTATGCCTAACGGAAGAATGATTAGACATCAAGTACTAATGCCTGAACTTAGTTCTCCAGCAAATATGAACTAGAATTATAAATTAATCTATTCACTATTTCAAATAAAAAAAACCTCCATAATGGAGGTTTTTTTAAAACAATTATTTAAATTAAATACTACTTATTACTCAATTACTACTTTTTTGTTAACCGTTCCTGATTCATTTTTAACTTGAACAATATATACACCGTTGCTAAGAGCCGGAAGATGAATATCGTTTGAACCTGTTCCTTCAAAAGAGATATTAACTACCTGCTTTCCAAGAATATTGAATAGTTTAACGTTTGCAGTACCACTTTGAATGCCTACAATACGTAAATTATCTCTTGTAGTCGTAAATATACTTACTGGGTTGTTATCTAATACATTACCCGTACTAAGACTAGCTGATGTTGTATGTAAATAGAAACGGCCAGTACTATTTAAATTAGTTGAAAGAGTAGTTGAAAAGTTAGAGGTTTCGTCTAATCTAGTAAAGGTATTTTCTAACTTATCCTCAATAAATACTTTAATGTTCGCAGGAAAATTATTTAGCTCTGCAGAAATGGTAATTTCATCATTAGCAAGCGCATCTACTCCAACAGGCACAACCATACCCTCATAATTAGTGTTGGGCAATGATTGTGTTTGGTAGTTAACGCCCTCATTATCTTGTAAAAGTTGAGTATAGATGGCAAGAGAATTGGCGTTTCCACCACCACCAAATAATTGACCTTCATACCCATAATCAAACCCTAAGGTTACATCGTCTAAATAATAAACATCACAATGCCTATTGTAAGAAGAGCCATTATTTATAATTAGTTTGATGCTTGTTAAAGGAGTAGTTCTTTCAAAAGTGTCTACACCTCCAATTTCTATTTGGTGATATTGATTGGCTTCTGGGATGTTGATAGCTCCTGATGCACTTGATCTCACAAAGAAACCTTGCCCCGGAGCAATCGGAAAGTTAGCGTTTTCAGAATTAAGAATGTTACCCACTTTATCGTCATAAGTTTCATTAGCTGAATCCCATGTCCATATGGTAGGAAGAATATTAGAAGAATTAGAAGTTAAAAATTCAGAATTCTTAATGTACGCTGGATAAGGATTTCCAACTAAATTCCAGTTATAACCGAGGTATTGATCATCATTGTCAGGTTCAGAATTCGGATCATAAATCAATGTGAAATTCACACCACCATTTTGAGTTTCTAAATCTCCAGCGATTTCTCCAGTAAAAGGGATTTCTCCAGCACCAGTCCCAGTTGTTCTTTTTACAGAATATCCAACACCAGAACTAAATGAAAGATTTAATTCCCCTATAGTCATATAATCCCAGGTATTAGAGGAAGTTGTGTATGGCCCTATGGCGTTAAGATTATTTGGAATGCTCTGAGCTATTCCATTAGTTGAAACATAAGTATCATCATAATCTTGACCTGATACGGGAGGTGAAACCAGAAAATATTTATCTGAAAGTAAATTTCTTCTGTAGGTAATGTTTCCTGTTTTGGTTCCACTAACAATAATTGAAGCTCCACTCTTAAGAACAACATTAGCACTGGATTCGCTTTCGAAATTACCAATAACGTCTATGTTTGAGCCTTCTAAGACTGTTAGAGAACTATTAGTTTTAACCTTGAGATTTGTTTGGGCTATTATATTAGAGTAAAAGGCGATGAAGAATATTACCAATACTTTTTTCATTTTTCTTTATTTAGGGGATATAATTTTAACAAAAATAGTTTATTTTTTGATTAAGACAAAACTTAAGACCCAAAAAAATTAGGTTTAGAGGACCTTAGCGACCCTATTTATACAAAACAATTGCTATTTAATGAAGGTTATAAATGAAAAAAATATGTTTAGACCATTAAAATCAATAATCGTATATTTAACTATTAAATCATATTTTTTTATGAAACCATTTTTGTTATTTTTAAATCTACTTTTATTATTATCTCTTCAAGCACAAGATCAACAATCAGAATTCAGATACGTTAAAACAGACGAGAAAAAATCAATTGTTGGCATAAAATCCATATTGAATTCATCTGCATTTGTTTTAAATAACAAAACTGCCAAAGAAAACTACGAAATGGTTTATGAAATCATCTCAAAAAAACACGAGTATCCAGAAGATGTAATCCTTTCAGAAACTCCCTCTGAAGAAATTATTATTCAAGAGTATGCTAGGGGCTTATATGAAACAAAATCTATGGGGTTTACCAATAGTTTTGACATCCGCTACAATATGACTTTTCTAACTCGTGATGGAAGTATAGAGTGTATTGTTGGAGAAATGCAATTGGGCAATACCGCTGCAATGAATCGAAATATGGAAACCGAATGGAATACACTAGAGGGGTTATATTTACATCGTAAAAATGGAAAGCCAAAAAAAACAATGAAAGGGATTACAGATACTAAGATTGAGAATTATTTCAATTCTATATTAACATTATTAAGAGAAAAAAAATAATCAAAAAAAACTTACAATACCAAGTTTACCCTTATTTAGTTCCTAAACCCGTTTGAATATATTTGACCATTCCATTTTATGAAATGTTCATTAAAATCCTTTTTGAAAATTTAAATTATTTTATTGCTCCTTTCTATTAAAAAAGTTGTTCTTCCAAAGAAAGACATTGATTATTAGAAAGATTCCTATACAAATACATATAAATGCTTGTTCTACTGGTCTCAAAAAAATTTCAGAAGACCCATAAGCAACTACTCCATAACCTAAAGAAAAAAGAGATATTATAAATAAAGACCAAGACTTTTTATCATTCATAACCCAAATATAATGATAAAAGATTTATAAGCTTAATTAGGAATTCGTCTAACCTATTAATAAGTTTTTCTAATCATTAGATACAAATTCAATGAATCAACAAGAAAAGTTAAAGTTCATTCAAATAGGATTACAGTATGTAATTCCAAAATTAAGAAGCATTAAGCAATTAGAACCTCCACAAAAACCCAAAACGTATCAAATAGAAATTATAGGAGGTTCAGGTGAGAAATAAAAAACCCCTACATTTCTGTAAGGGTTGTGTTTTAAGTATGTTTTACTTAATTCTTTATTATTCTTTGTGTAGTTAGTTTAACACCATCAGAAAGTTGTAGGATGTAAACTCCTTTTTCTAATTGGCTAATATCTATGCTGTTTGTAATAGATTCTTTCATTACTTGCTTTCCAAGTATATCAAAAACAACTACTTTTAATTGAGAATAATTACCCTCTATGTATACGATATCTGATGTAGGATTTGGATAAATTGAAATGTCTAATTGGTTTTGGTCGTCTACACTAGCAGTTGGACAAGTACCCCAAACTGGCATATAACTTTCAGATAATAATGAGTTACTAAAACCCGATGGTTCTGAAGCAATATTTGTAACACACCAGCTTGATATATTTTGATTAAAAGAGGATGCATCAAAAAACATATAATTCATATTAATCACATTAGCCACATCCCAAGAACCTATATCTTGATTGAAAGTTGAGGCTCCATAAAACATTCCATACATATCAGTCACACTACTCACATCCCAACCGCCAATATTTTGATTGAAAGTTGATGCATAAGTAAACATATAACTCATATTAGTAACACTACTCACAACCCAATCTCCAATAGGTTGATTGAAAGATGATGCTTCATAAAACATAGCATACATATTAGTAACTTTACTTGTATTCCAAGAACCTATATCTTGATTGAAAGTTGAGGCTCCAAAAAAAAGTTCAGACATATCAGTAACATTACTTACATCCCAATTGTTTAAAGTTCCATTAAAAGATAATGCAGCCGCGAACATACCTTTCATATTTCTAAGACTAGTTGTATCCCAATCTAAAGGTTGATTGAAAGTTGATGCATAAGCAAACATAGCTTCCATATCAGTAACACTACTCACAACCCAATCTCCAATAGGTTGATTGAAAGAAGTAGCTTCAAAAAACATTCCATACATATCAGTCACACTACTCACATCCCAATCTCCAATAGGTTGATTAAAAGATGATGCATAATAAAACATAGCATACATACTAGTCACATTACTCACAACCCAAGAACCAATATCTTGATTGAAAGAAATAGCATTTGAAAACATTAACGCCATACCAGTCACATTGCTTACATCCCAAGAACCAATATCTTGATTGAAAGAAGTAGCTTCAAAAAACATTCCATCCATTTTAGTCACATTACTAACATCCCAGTTGCTTAAATCTTCATTAAAATTTTGTTTTCCTTCAAATAAAGAACTCATATCTGTAATTAAAGAAACATCCCAAGTATTCATTGCTCCATAAGTTCCTGAGCCTTGTCCTGATGGTACTGGACTATCTGCAGTAATCGTCTGTTCAATCCAACCGTTCACGGCTGTTTGTAATTGATCTTTTGTTGTTGGTTGAAACATATTAAGAGCAACATCCGAAAGTCTCCAAACATCATTACTATCTTGTGTTATGGAAGGAGTTGTATTGTATCCTAACGCTAGAGCAGCCGTTGCACCACTAAACATATTGGTGACATTAACCGTTTCACTTTTTAATTGCCAGTTCCAAAGATTTTTATTAAATAATACTGCATTATAAAACATATACCCCATATCAGTAACACTACTTACATTCCAAGAACTTATATCTTGATTGAAATCTAATGCCTCATAAAACATACCAAACACATCAGACACATTACTCACATCCCAAGAGCTAATATCTTGATTGAAAGATTCTGTTGAAGTAAACATAGCATACATATCAGACACATTACTCACATCCCAAGAACCAATATCTTGATTGAAAGATTTTGCAGATTCAAACATATTACCCATATTAGTAACACTACTTGTAACCCAACCACTTATATCTTGATTGAAATCAGATGCATCCTTAAAGATACCACTCATATTATTGACATTACTTGTATTCCAATCTCCAATAGGTTGGTTAAAAACTGATGCTCCATTAAACATAGAATTCATATCAGTAACACTACTTGTATCCCAATCATTCAATGGTTGATTAAAAGAAGTTGCTGCATAAAACAGTTCAGACATATCAGTAACATTACTTGTATCCCAATTGTTAAAAGTTCCATTAAAAGATAATGCACCTTTGAACATACCTTTCATATTTTTAAGATTAGTTGTATCCCAAACATTTAAATCTTGATTGAAAGCTGAAGCATTATAAAACATATAGGACATATCAGTTACACCCCCAGGAATTTCCCCCCATTCTAAAGGCTGATTGAAATCTGAAGCATTAGCAAACATATACGACATATCAGTAACAGCAAAAGGGGCTTGTTCCCAATCTAAAGGTTGATTGAAAGTTGAGGCTCCATTAAACATAGAATTCATATCAGTAACACTACTTGTATCCCAATTACTTATATCCCCGTTAAAAGTTGAGGCTCCATAAAAAAGTTCAGACATATCAGTAACATTACTTGTATCCCAATTGTTAAAAGTTCCATTAAAAGATAATGCACCTTTGAACATACCTTTCATATTTTTAAGATTAGTTGTATCCCAAACATTTAAATCTTGATTGAAAGCTGAAGCATTATAAAACATATAGGACATATCAGTTACACCCCCAGGAATTTCCCCCCATTCTAAAGGCTGATTGAAATCTGAAGCATTAGCAAACATATACGACATATCAGTAACAGCAAAAGGGGCTTGTTCCCAATCTAAAGGTTGATTGAAAGTTGAGGCTTCAAAAAACATCTTACTCATAACAGTAACATTACTCACATCCCAATTACTTATATCTTGATTGAAAGATGATGCTTCTTCAAACATACTCACCATAGTTGTAACACTACTCACATTCCAATTAGAAATATCTTCATTAAAATTTTGTTTTCCTTCAAATAAAGAACTCATATCTGTAATTAAAGAAACATCCCAAGTATTCATTGCTCCATAAGTTCCTGAGCCTTGTCCTGATGGTACTGAACTATCTGCAATAATTGTCCCATCAATCCAAGCGTTCACAGCTGCTTGTAAATCAGTTTTTGTATTTGGTACAAACGTAGAGTAAGATGCAGTAGAAAATGTAATTGCTAATAAGAATATTAGTTTTTTCATAATGAATTTTTAATCAAATATAATTAATTTCTAATGACTACTAATGTTTAGCTAAACCATAGGCATATCTTCTTCCTTCAATTCAGCTATTTAATATAACACCACATCATACACTACTAAATCAGAAATGGTTTACTGCCATACTCAATTAAAATCCATTATCTAAGCTAGATAATTTAAAAACAAGTCCAATTAATATTAATATGGTGTGCCGAATAGTGTGCCTATTATTGTATTTTTAAATATAAAAAAATAGCTATATTTACATATAACTGTCTGATTATAAATTTGTTACCCAATCTTACAAAAGTTCGAACTTTTCAATAGATTTGGATTAATTTTTTATAGGATTAATCACCAACAGAAACCGAATTAAAATTCATCGCATTATCTATCAATGCCAGATGTGAATATGCTTGAGGGAAATTTCCTAATAAGCGCTTGGTTTTAAAATCAATATCTTCACTAAACAGGCCAAGATGATTGCTGAAGCCCAACAATTTATCAAACAATTCTTTAGATTTTTTTTCTTCACCAATTTTATAAAGGCTGTTAATAAACCAGAAAGAACAGACAGTAAATGAAGAGCTTGGAGTCCCGAAATCATCCTCATTTTTATAACGAAATAGTAGATCCTCGTGCATTAATTCTTTTTCAATTGCCTTAACGGTTTTTACGTACTTAGGGTTTTTGGCTTCAATAAACCCATAATACTCCATAAGTAAAACCGAAGCATCCAAATGATCTGAACCATAGGATTGCATAAAACTCTGTTTTTCCTCATTCCAAGAATTAGCCATGATATCCCTATGGATTTCATCTCTTAAGCGTACCCATTTATTTGCAGATTTACCGCCTTGTATTAAATAGGAAATCTTGATTGCTCTATCTACAGCCACCCAACACAAGAGTTTAGAAAATGTAAAGTGCTGATCGTTATTTCTGAACTCCCAGATGCCTTTATCTGCGAGTTTCCAATTATTATTTACCACCCAAACAATAGATTTAACAATTGTCCACAACTCTTCGTGCCGTTCTTTGTTGTCTGAAAATTTTTCAATTTGATAATGAATCACATCCATTAGTATGCCGTAAATATCATTTTGCTTTTGAAAAAACGCTGCATTTCCAACTCTAACGGGCTTAGATCCTTCATAGCCAGCTAAGTGATCTAAGGTTTTTTCGGTTAGAATTTTTTCACCATTAATGCCATACATAATTTGAAACTTTTCATTTTTATCTGGAATTAAGTCAATAATATATCGGATGAAATTTTCTACAATTTTGACATGGCCTAATTTGGCAATTACTTTGATTACCATAGAGGCATCTCTTATCCAGCAAAACCTGTAATCCCAATTCCTTGTTTCGCCTATGGTTTCAGGTATTGAGGTAGTTGCCGCAGCCAAAACTGCCCCTGATTTTTCAAAAGTTAATAATTTTAAGGTCATGGCACTTCTAAGAACTTCATGGTTATAAATTTTAAAAGAAGGGGTTTTTTTACACCAATTAAGCCAATATACTTTTGTCATTTCAAATTCATATTGTATAAATTCAGTGTTGGGAAGTTCTATTTTTTCATTATATGATACGGTCATAAAATGGTCCTTTGTAAGTATCATTTTTGCCCCACTCAACAATTCTCTTTTATCTAAGTCTGTATATAAATATAAAGTATCATAGTGATCCGCATCCACTACACTTACTACAAAATCTTCTTTTACATAATTCTTAGTCTCACCCAAAGCGTATTCAAGCCTGGGGTCGTAAAGCACTCTGAAGCTCGGACGCCCCTTTACAAGCTTTAAAATCCGGGTAATTTCTGGAGGTGCATAGTAATTAGAAGAGCCTTTTTGATATCTTGGCATAAAATCTATCAGATGAAATTCGTGGTTTTTACTTTGGAATTTTGTTACAAGGATACAGGTATTCTTAAAGTATTCTTGATTAATGCTAAAGGAAGGGTCGCACTCAATTTTAAATTGACCTCCAATTTTATCGTCCAGTATTTTTCCGAAAACTGAGGGGGAATCAAATTGTGGCAAACAGCACCAATCTATTGCGGAATTCTCATTTATGAGTGCCGAAGATTTGCAATTTCCTATTATTCCATAATTTAGGTTCTTTTTATTTTGTTGCATTAAAAAAATTTTATAATTTAAATAAATGGGTAAAAATATTATAGTTTCAAATAGACTTCCTATTAAGATAACTAAGGTAAATAATTCTTTTGAATTTACCACTACTAGTGGGGGCTTAGCTACTGGAATGAAAACGTTCCACAATCAAAATAATTCACTCTGGATTGGGTGGCCAGGCATCGGAATTAATGAAATAGATAATGAATCATGGGGTTCACTAGAAATATCCTTAAATAAAGGGGGCTATTACCCCGTAAATTTAAATAATTCAGAAATAGACGATTTTTATTATGGATTGCCAAATAAATGCTTGTGGCCGCTCTTTCATTATTTTATTGAATATTCTATTTTTAATGATGCGCAATGGGAGTCCTATGTAGCCATTAACCAGAAATTTTCGGAAGCCGTTATAGAAAATATTTCTGCTGGAGATACCATTTGGATTCATGACTATCAGCTAATGTTATGTCCAAAAATGATCAAAGACCTAAGGCCCGATGTTAACATAGGCTTTTTTCTACACATTCCGTTTCCTTCCTTTGAGATTTTCAGGACATTTCCAAAGCGAGAGTCAATTTTGGAGGGAGTCTTGGGAGCAGATCTTATAGGCTTTCATACCTATGATTATGAAAGACACTTTTTGAGTTCTGTGAAAAGGATCCTAAGACTTGATGTAAATTTTAATAAAATTAGTTTCGGAATTCGAGAGGTTGTAGTCAATACATTTCCTATGGGAATAGATTACGAAAAATTTAATTTAAACGCTAAAAAGCAACAGGAGCAGAAGTCCGATGAAAAATCAGAACTTAAAAAACAAATAGAACTACATAAAAAATCTTCAAATAATGGCAAGCTTATTTTATCAATTGATCGTCTAGATTATACCAAAGGAGTAATTAATAGAATAAAAGCTTTTGAACTGTTTTTAATCAAGCACCCAGAATATTTAGAAAAAGTACGGCTAGTCATGCTTACGGTTCCCTCTAGGTCAGATGTTCCAGAATACAAGAAATTAAAAAGGGACACGGATGAAATTGTAGGCAGAGTTAATGGAAAGTTTGCAACTGTAAACTGGACGCCCATATGGTATTACTACCGATCTATGAGCTTTGAAGATTTAATAGATCTCTATTCAAATGCTGATATTGCTATGATCACACCAATTAGAGATGGAATGAACCTTGTAGCCAAAGAATATGTAGCGACACGTATTAATGGAGACGGCGTTCTAATCCTTAGTGAAATGGCCGGGGCTTCAAAAGAACTTTTTCAAGCATTAGTAGTTAACCCCTTTGATTTAAATTCTATGTCTGAAGCTATCTTCAAAGCCATTAATATGCCTTTGGAGGAGCAACAGCAAAGAAACTTTAGTATGCAAAAACGCCTAAGTCGTTACAACGTTAATCGCTGGGCTAAAGACTTTATGGACGAGTTAAATTCTGAATCTAAAAGCAAAGAAACCAACACCATTATTAAAATCGACAATCCAATAAGTAAAGTTATCGCCAATGCTTATAATACCGCCCAAAAAAAATTACTTTTATTAGACTATGACGGGACACTAGTTGAATTCAATGAGAAACCTGAACTAGCCATTCCCCCTCCAGAACTATTAAAGTTATTATACAAAATAAATCAATGTTCAAACACTGATCTAGTGATTATTAGTGGTAGAGATCAGTTGTTTCTAGATAAATGGTTTGGCAGAATGAATCTCACTTTAGTCGCTGAACACGGCTACTATATCAAAACTGAAAAATGGACTGAAAAAATCAATAATAATAAAGACTGGATCCAAAACTTCTTACCAATTTTTAATTCTTTTACAGACCGAACTCCCGGAAGTTTTGTAGAAGAAAAACAAAATAGTTTAGTCTGGCATTACAGAAAAGTAGACCCAGAATTAGCAAGCAAGAGAGCTGTAGAACTAAAAACTGTTGTAGATGGCTTGGCTCCAGAAAATGTCAGTTTATTGAACATGGATAAGGCCATTGAAATTACAAATAGTCAATTTAATAAAGGTACTGCTGTTTCAGAACTTATTTCAAATAAAAATTATGATTTCAAACTCTGTATTGGGGATGATGTAACCGATGAAAATATGTTTATAAATTTACCAGAGGATGCCTATACAATCAAGGTTGGTAAAAAAACAACTGCTGCCAAGTATTATCTCAAAAACCCTTTAGGGGTTAAAAATTTACTAGAATTCATTGTAAATGAAAAAGATAAATAAAAAATTTTTACGTGATCTAAAAAGAGCTTATCGTGAAGTTGTGGAGTCTGATCAGCAGTTTTCTGCGAACGACATACGCATTCAATGTGCTGAAAATATAAATGCGGCTTTTGACTGCCTTAATTACGAAATTAAAGGCTCTGAGAATCTCCCCTATTCAAAGGGGTCTATCTTTATTTACAATCATTTATTAAATCATGACTATTTCACTGTTGATACTAATTTTCAACTCACTTTGGATAGCCATTTTATTAGCAGTAAAATAGTATACAAGTATTATAATACTCCCGGTATCAGAATCGTAAGACATGCCCTACCCGGGGAAACGAATCACAAAACCTATTACGACAAACTGGATTATATTAAAGTCTATTCAAAAGCATTCACACCTCCCAACTTAAACAAACAAACGGTAAAGAAAGCACATGAAGCGTTTCGGCTAGAAACGATAGAAAATTTAGAACAACAAATAGACGTAGTATTTAACCCAGAGGGCAGTTCTTATACCACTGAAAACTCACCTGGCTCATTTTGGTTAGGAATTTTTAAACTGGCTGCTAGTATGAAAGAACAGCCCTATATAGTACCCTTAGTGATGACAGGCTTTGACAAACTCCCATCGGAAGCGGTTTATAAGTGTCAAATAATGCCACCATTTAAAATGAGTGAATATGGTATTCAATCTTCTGAAGACCCCCTAATTAAAAGGGTAATTGAAAACTTAAATATTAGGTACAAGACATGGGTAACTGAATTAAATAAAAAGGACACCCATTTCACAAGTGAAATAAAAGCACTTAAGAAAAAAATAAGACACAAACATAATACGAAAAATTTAGTGGTTTTTTACGGAAGTTCCTCAATTAGACTATGGAAAACTATTGAAAATGACTTTAAAACCTTAAACGTTTTGAACTTAGGGTTTGGAGGGGCCTATATTGAATCTCTTAGACATCACTTTGAATCTCTTTTTACTTTTGAGGCGCCAAAAGCAATCGTCTTGTACTTAGGGGGCAATGATCTAAATCTGGGGTACTCAGCTAAAAAGATTGTGGCACTGATTAAAAAATTTATTATAGTCATAAATAGAAAATTTCCAGACACCCTTATTTTTAATATTTCCATTAAGCCTTCGTTTGAAAGAATCGATAAATTGAAAACGATACAAACCATAAATCAACTAATGTGTGATTTAAGTAATGAAAAAAGCTTTTTAAGATATATTGATTTTTATTCAGCAATGATGAAGAACAATACGGTTGATGAGCGGTTTTTACTTCAAGACGGCTTACATTTAAACTCAGATGGTTATGACGTATTAAGAAAACTATTAAAAAAAGCATTTAAAGAAAGTATACTATAAAAATTGGATTTTAATCCAACGTGTCTACCATTTTCGGCTCCTAATCAGTTTCATTTACTTAAAATATTAAAAGTAATATGTACTGTATAATTTTTAGTTTTTGAATCCTTAAATTTTAATGAAATTATTTTAAGTAAATAGTGAAAATTTTGTTGTATTCCTTAAATTTGTAGCATAAAATCATTTATTATGAACAGGTTATTTCCCTTTATTATATTTTTAATATTTAATAACGTTGTTTCGTCACAGTCTCAAGAAAACGTATCCCATACAAATAAAACTAAAGTCTTTTTACTTGCTGGTCAATCAAATATGGACGGTAGAGGAGATGCTTCCAAAATCACAAAACAAGATAAAAAAGAATTGAAATTAGCTCAAAATAATATAAGTTATTATTATAAGGGAACAACCAACAATATTAAAGAACCTATTATCATAGACGGGGTTTTGGATGTGACAAATCCTTGGGATTATGTAAAAAAGAAATTCAGAATAGAAAAATGCTTCGGCCCCGAGTTATTTTTTGGTATAGAACTTGCAAAAAAATATCCAGATGAAAAGTTTTTATTCATAAAACGATCAGAAGGAGGCACTTCTCTGTATGGTGCATGGAATCCAAATTGGACGCTAGAAAAAGCACAATTAAAGGAAGAAGAACACAAACGAAAATTGTATAAAGATTTTATTGAGATTGTTGATTTACAACTTGAAAAATTGGAGCCTGGTAGCTATGAAATTGCAGGGATGTTGTGGGTTCAGGGAGAATCAGATAGTGGTAATAGACACGGACCACTACCAACTGAAAAATATGCTGAGAATCTAACATCTCTGATTGAAAAAGTCAGGTTGCATTATAAAGTAGATGATTTACCTTTTTTGATGCTTGGTGTGGGAAGTAATAAAGTCATAAATAAAATGAAAGAAACAAGTCTGAATCTATCTAATGTTACTTTAATTGAAAGAAGTCTCAAATCACATGCTCAAAACTACACCCCACGTTATACTCACGATTGGAATGGAAAACCAGCAAATCATTATAATTACACTGGGATGAAAAAAATTGGACAACTATTTTTTGAAAATTATTATAAGTTATATGGTAATTACATTAAATAGTTCGAACCTTGAATTGGCTATAGATAAAGCGCTTAATTTATCCGCATCTCTTGAGAATATTTGGACTAAAGGGGATTTAAAACAAAAACAAAAACTTCAAAATTTAGTGTTTCCATCCGGTCTGGGTTACGACAAGTCAAACGACCGAGTTCGAACCCCAAAAGTGAACGCTATTTTTGGCTCAATACCGATTTTAACGAAGGAAATATCAAACATAAAAAATGGAGAACTGATCCCTGTGAATCAATTCTCCGATTTAGTGACCCCGGTAAAATTAGCTCCACTGATCCTTTAAAGCTCCGCTTTGAAAATAGTACAACCAAAAAAACACTCAATCAAGCTTGGTGTTTTTTTGGTTGTACTATTTATTCGTGACCCCGGTAGGATTCAAACCTACAACCGCTGGAGCCGAAATCCAGTGCGCTATTCAGTTGCGCCACGAGGCCTTATATTTTATGCTAAATTTTTTCTGACAATTCCGGAAATTGTTTTACCATCTGCCTGGCCTGCCAATTGTTTTGATACCATCCCCATTACTTTCCCCATGTCTTTCATACCTTCTGCTCCAGTTTTAGCAATAGTTTCTAATACTACTTTTTCTATAGCATCTTCAGACAATGCCTCAGGTAAAAACTTCTCAAGAACTGCAATTTCAGCTAATTCTGGATCTGCTAAATCTTGTCTGCCTTGTTCAATAAAAATTGCAGCACTATCCTTACGTTGTTTCACTTGCTTTTGGATAATCTTCATTTCTTGATCTTCTGTTAAATCATCTCCTGCTCCTGTTTCTGTTTTTGCTAATAAAAAAGCAGATTTAACAGCTCTTAATGCTTGAAGAGCTAAAATATCTTTAGATTTCATTGCTGTTTTTAATTCTTCCATTATTTGTTTTTGCAAGCTCATAGGTATATTATTTTAGCGGTATCAAAGATACAATTCTAATCCTGTTTTTTTATTTTTTTTAGATATAATACATTCTTATTATAATCGATAACGGCCTTTCCTTTTTGTAAAATATCAGCTCCTATAATTCCATGGACTTCCTCAGCTTCGTGAAGAGTTAAGGCTTTATTTACATGAATTAAATCAAACAATACTAAACTAAAGTTTTTATTCTTCCATTTTCCAATCTCTAAATTATTGCTTTCAGATTGTTGAGTTTCCATATCTGTTGCACCTGCACCTGCAGCTTTAGTATCACTTTCTTTAGCATCTAAGTTAAAAAACTCAATTTTATCAATTCCAACACAAGAATTTGAAGCCCCTGTGTCTAGGATAAACTTACCCGATACTCCATTAATTTTCGCATCAAGTTCCATGTGGTTTGTAACCATTTTCTTTAGAGGTATTTTTATATATTTCTTTTTGTACAATAGTTTTTTTAGACCACTCATTTAAATGTATTTTTGATGATCAAAAATACATTTAAATAAATTGATTTTTCTGACAACACTTTTTTGTTTTGTCAACAATCACCAATTATAATAAAATGATAACAGATACTCATACACATCTATACTCCGAACAATTTGATGAAGATAGAGAGTTAATGATCCAAAGAGCTAAAGATGCTGGAGTTCATCGATTTTTTATCCCAGCCATAGATAGCAGCTATTCTGAAAGAATGTTTTCTTTAGAAGAAAATTACCCAAGTAATGTGTTTTTGATGATGGGATTACATCCCACCTCGGTAAAAGAAAACTTTAAAAGTGAATTACAACATGTTAAAGATTGGATAGCTAAAAAATCATTTGTTGCTATAGGTGAAATAGGTATTGATTTATATTGGGACAAAACATTTTTAAAAGAACAACAAGAAGCATTTCAGCTACAAATTCAATGGGCAAAACAACAAAACCTTCCAATTGTAATTCATTGTAGAGATGCTTTTGACGAAATTTTTGAGATATTAGAACTTGAAAAAGGGCCTAATTTATATGGTATTTTTCATTGTTTTACTGGAACACTAGAACAAGCTAAAAAAGCTTTATCCTACAACATGAAATTAGGAATTGGTGGTGTAGCTACTTTTAAGAATGGAAAAATAGATACCTTTCTGAGTCAGATTCCATTACAACATATTGTGTTAGAAACCGATGCTCCCTTCCTATCACCATCTCCACACAGAGGTAAGAGGAACGAGAGTAGTTATATTACTTATGTAATTGAAAAATTGGTTACTATTTACAAGCTAAGCTTCAATGAAATTGCAAATATCACTACAGAAAACTCTAAAAAAGTATTTGGAATCTAACAGTACATATTATAAAACTCCAATTGGAATTGCCAAAATTACTGGAGATAATAATGGCATTCAAGCCATTACTTTTATAACTAATAATTTAAATGAGGTAAATCCAAAATCAATTGGTATGTCAGTAGATATTCCAGAATGTTTAAGAGAATGTGTTCAACAATTAAAAGAATACTTTAAAGGAGAACGAACAAATTTTAACTTACTCTTAAACCCTCAAGGTACTAAATTTCAAAAATTAGTATGGCAAGAACTTTGTGATATTGAATATGGAAAAACAATATCTTACCTTGTACAAAGCAAACAAATTGGAGACATTAAGGCAGTAAGAGCTGTAGCCGCTGCCAACGGAAAAAACCCTATCAGTATTGTAATTCCATGCCATAGAGTAATTGGCTCAGATGGCTCATTAACAGGGTATGCTGGAGGTGTTTGGCGAAAAAAATGGTTATTAGATTATGAGAATCCTTTAAAACAACTATCACTTTTTTAGACTAATCCTTGGATTTAGACGTTTATAATACTATGACAAAAAAAGGCTTGTATTTGATCCTATTCTTGATTGGTTTTTATGCCAATTCTCAAAATGCGTCATCAGACTTTAGATCCAAAAAAATAAAGGTTGTTAAAGACACCATAAGCTTTGATTCGATTCCAATAAATCCACAGAATTTTAAAGTTCGAGTGGGTGAAAAAATACTTTATCCCACAGAGTATCAAATTTTATATACTGAAGCATTATTGATAATTAATTCAAAAAAATATCAAGAAATCAGTATCGATTACTTCAGGTTTCCAGAATTTATTACAAAAACTTACAGCCCATTTGATAAAAAATTTATCATTTCTAACAACAGTAATACAGAACAATTGTTTAGCCTTACAAGTAATAAAAAACCATCTGATTTAAAATTATTTGATGGCTTAAAGACAAGTGGGTATATTAATAGAGGAATAACCTCAGGAAATAATCAAAGTACTGTAGCAAATTCTTCTATGGATATCAACTTAGAAGGCAAACTATCAGATAAAGTAGCAATTCGGGCAAATATCTTTGACACCAATATTCCATTACAAGACAATGGGTATTCTCAGAGCATTACAGATTTTGATCGAATTTTCATTGAACTTTACAGTAAAGATTGGCGAGTAAAAGCAGGAGATGTAAGTTTAAATAATAAAAATAGTTATTTTTTAGCCTTTGAAAAACAAGTGTCTGGGCTTGAAGTAGAAGCCTCATTAAACTCCAACACAAAAGTTGCTGCCTCTGGTGCCATAGTTAGAGGTCAGTTTAGTTCCTATAATTTTATTGGAATTGAGGGAAATCAAGGACCTTATAAAATATTCGGCCCTAATAATGAACCAAATTTTGTAATCATTTCTGGAAGTGAAAAAGTATTTGTAAATGGCTCTGAGATTAGAAAAGGAACAGATGAAGACTATCTAATAGATTATAATATTGGAGAAATACGGTTTAATACCACATTCCCAATAACCAATGATATGCGTATTCGAGTTGAATTTCAATTTTCAAATAGAAATTATACCCGTTTTATTAGCTATGAAAGAGCAGAATACAAAAGTGAAAAGGTTGAAATTTCTGGTTATTTTTACAATGAAAATGATGTTAAAAATCAACCCATACAAGTAAATTTAACAGCCGAACAAAAACAAATTTTAGCTAATGCAGGTAACAATCAAGATTTAATGGTTGGAGAAAGTGCTTATCCTGATGTTTATGATGCCAACAGAATTCTTTATAAGAAAGTGCAAGTTGGAAATGAGGAATATTTTGAATATTCTACCAATCAAAATGATGACTTATTTAACGTAACCTTTAGTAATGTTGGCACTAACCAAGGAGATTACTCATTGAGTGATACCTATGCTAATGGAAATGTATTTGTATACGTGGGAACTAATTTAGGGAGTTACAACCCAATTACACAATTAATTGCACCTACTAAATTACAAGTAGCTGTTCTAAATTCTTCTTATAAACCTAGTGAAAAAACATCGATATCAGCTGAGGTAGCTTTAAGCAACAGTGATCAGAATTTATTTTCAACACTAGATAACGAACAAAACAAAGGAATAGCAACTAAGCTTGCCTGGCAACAAGTATTACTTGACAAGAAATGGAAACTGTTAAGTGATGTAAATTATCTTTTTATTCATAGAAATTTTAACACCATTCAACGTTTTCAATCTGTAGAATTTAATAGAGATTGGAATTTAAATAACCCTACAGGAAATCAACAACAAATAGGAATTGATTTGAGTTTAAAAAAAAATAAAGATAATTTTTTAACCTACGCTTTTCAACAACTTCAGTTTTCAAATAATTTTAAGGGACACAAACATATTGTTACCTCTGAAATGAATTTCGGTAATACCTCAATTTATAATAGCAGTAGCTATTTGATAAATAATTCTGACATTCAAGAAAACTCATTTCTTAGAGTTAAAACTGGGGTAGAGCAAAGTTTTAAAAAAGTATGGATAGGAGGTTTTTTAAATCTTGAATCAAATAATGGGATTAAAACATCAACAAGAGAAGCCCTTCTCAGCAATCATCAATTTAAAGAATATGAAGGGTATTTAGGTATAGGTGACACCACTAAAGTTTTCACAAAAATTGGCTATAACTACAGAGACAACGACAGCATAAGAAATAACTCATTTACCCAAATTAACAATAGAAAAACATACTATTTAGATGCTAAGCTTATACAAAATGAACAAACTAATCTTTCCTTATATGCAAATTATAGGGAAACTGAAAATAGATTTTCAGAAAATCAGAAAGCTTTAAATTCAAGAGTTATTTATAACCAACGATTATTTAAAAATTTTGTCACTTTGGGAACTCGATATGAAACCTCTTCGGGAAATGTAGCACAACAAGATTTTGTTTATATTGAGGTAGAATCTGGTCAAGGGTATTATACATGGATTGATTATAATGATAATGGAATTCAAGAATTTGATGAATTTGAAATTGCTGAATTTCAAGACCAAGCAAACTTCTTACGTGTTCCGCTTCCAAATCTTCAGTTTACAGCAACTCAAAGTGCTAAAATAAATCAATCAATTACAATAAACGCAAGTCAATGGAGTACAAAAGAAGGGCTGAAAAAGGTGCTATCACACTTCCACAATCAATTTTTTTTAAGCAGTAATAATGAGCTAAAGCGAACTCGTAATTCATTTAACTTAAACCCATTTAACGTGAATAAGGAACAACAAATAAGTGTAAATTTTAATATTAAAAACAGCCTGTATTTTAACAGAGGATTACAAAATTTTAGTACAACGTACACCTTTGCTAATGCAAACAATAAACAGCAGTATATCATTGGAAACCAAGCTACGGAAACTAGCTACAAACAATTAGAATTTCAACATCTATTAGGTAAATTTTGGTTGCTAGATTTACAAGGAAAACTTTCTGAAAATAATTTAGAAACGGAAAACTTTAATAACAGAAATTATCAAATAAACACCTATGCATTTCAACCAAAAATAAGTTATGTTTTAGATAATGAAAACCGATTTTCAGCATTTTATCATATAAAAGATAAAAAAAACAACCTCGCAGATTATGAAAAATTAAAACAGCAGAAAATTGGAGTTGAATATTTTTACCAAGGAAAGTCAAGAACACAATTTAATGCAAATTTTACAACTTTTTTTAATGATTTTGATGGAAACCCCAACTCACCTGTTGGATATCAAATGTTAGAAGGTCTTCAAGAAGGAACAAATTACACCTGGTCTTTTTTATGGAGTAAAAAACTTAATTCCTACTTAAACTTAAACCTTAATTATAAAGGAAGAAAGAGTTTAAATTCTAAAACTATTCACACAGGATCAATTAATTTAAAAGCTATATTTTAATTTGGTATAATTATTGGTAATTATGATGAAAATAAGTGTACGGTTTTAATATTTATTTTTTAATAAATCTAAATATTGTTTGTTAACTATACTTAATTACATTTGCCACAATAAAAAAAATAAATTTTATGAAAAAAATTGCTTTAATAATACTATGTTTTTACACAACAATTTCAAATGCTCAAGAAAAATCCATACCTCAAGATACTGACAAGAAAAATGAAATTACTTTAAATGCATTAACGCTTATAGCCTCAGGATGGATAGATGTGTCCTATGAATATTTAATTAATAAGGAGGCTTCTTTTGGAGTTGACGTTCAGTTTGGATTTGATGAAAATGATAATTTTGATTCCTACAGAAATTTTTCAATTACACCCAACTATAGAGTTTATTTCTCTAACAAATATGCAAGAGGTTTTTTTATAGAAGGTTTTGGTATGCTACATCGTTATAAAGACCTCTTCTACGATTATGATTATGAAGGATCTATTAATAGCAATACTGAAAAAAATATAACTGAATTTTCATTAGGAGTTTCTGTTGGGGGTAAATGGGTAACAAAAAGTGGTTTTGTTGCTGAAATATTTGGTGGAATTGGTAGGAACATATTAAATAACAGTGAAGATTCTTATGACCCAATTAAAGTAGCGGGTAGAGTTGGTTTGTCAATTGGGAAGCGTTTTTAAAACTTCAAAAAACGTATATTGTTAAGCTTTTAGTAAAGAACATTAATTTTTCAATAATTTAACTTCAAATCAAAATTAATTAAAATGAATAAAATTACGCTCATCTTATCACTTACTGTTTGTTTTTTATTAAGTTCTTGTTCAGAACAACAACAAAATAAAACATCTGATAAATTTCAATTTGCAACACCCAAAGAAGTGGGTATGATTTCTGACAGCCTTGTCAAAATAGACAAAATGGTAATGGATTTTGTAGATGCAAAAAAATACCCTGGTGCTGTTACTTTAATAGCTAAGAACGGTAAAATTATTTATGAATCTGAGGTTGGTTGGTCAGATTCATTAAGAACTGAGCCCTACAGAAAAGACCACTTATTTAGAATGGCTTCTATGACAAAACCTATTGTTTCTGTAGCTGCCATGCAATTAATTGAGCAAGGGAAATTGAATTTAGATGATCCTGTTGGAAAATATATTACATCTTTCAATGAAACTGAAGTTTTGACTGATTTTAATCCAGCTGATAGCACATATACTTCTAAGCCGTCAGAATCTATTCCAACAATTCGTCAATTGTTAACCCATACTGCTGGAGTTCCATACGGTTTTATGAACCCCTCTGTAAACGGAGCTATCTATGACAAAAATGATGTTCCAGACTTAAGTACCAATCTTAATATGGACATTAAAGATGTAGCTTATAAATTGGGTGATTTACCACTAATGCATGAGCCTGGTAAAAAATGGATGTATGGTTTAAATACAGATGTATTAGGACATGTAGTTGAAGTGGCCTCTGGCGAAAAACTTGACGATTATATTCGCACAAACATAACCAAACCCTTAGGAATTGAAAGATTGGATTTTTATTTTGACGGTTCTGAAAAAAAGAATTTAACCAAGGTTTATATTCCTATGAAGGATGGTACAAACATGCAAGTTGATCAAATGGGTAAAATGTACATCGCAGATTATCCTACTGATGGAGCCAAATCATATTTATCAGGTGGAAGCGGAATGACTGGTACTGCAAGAGATTACCTTTTATTTTGTCAAGCAATGTTAAATAATGGTGAATTAGACGGTGCACAAATCTTGAAAAAAGAAACAGCAAAATCAATGCATGAAGACCAACTTGGTTCCGTTCCCTACCCTTGGGGACCAATGACTTTTGGTTTTGGTTTTGATGTTGCCAAGAATCACCCTTCGCGACCAAAAGGAACCTATAGCTGGGGTGGTGCATTCAGTACTGTATTTTGGATAGATCCAGTAAATGATTTAATTGTTATTCAATTAAGACAAGTGTTGTCTTCTCCATTTAATAATGATATTAATACAAAATTAGAAAAAATAGTATACAGTGCTTTAGCTAATAACAACTAGTTTACTAACGTCTTAAACTAAAAGAGCCTCATCTAAATGATGAGGCTTTTAGTTTTTATAAGTATAAATTTATTACATGTTTGTAAGCCAATTTTTCGCGTCAACTTCTTGATTTATAATCTTTTTTAATTCAGAAATGTTAACACGCTGTTGCTTCATTGTATCTCTGTGACGAATAGTCACTGTATTATTTTCTAAAGTCTCATGATCTACAGTTATACAAAAAGGTGTTCCAGCAGCATCTTGTCTTCTATAGCGTTTACCAACGGCATCCTTCTCATCATAGAAAACATTAAAATCCCATTTTAAATCTTCTATAATTTGACGTGCTACTTCTGGTAATCCGTCTTTTTTTAATAAAGGAAATACAGCGGCTTTGGTAGGAGCTAAAACAGCAGGAAGCTTTAATACAGTCCTAGTTGTATTGTTCTCTAATTCTTCTTCAACCAATGAATTTGAAAATACCGCCAAAAACATTCTATCTAATCCAATAGAGGTTTCTACCACATATGGGGTATAGCTTGTATTATCTTCATGATCAAAGTATTGTAATTTTTTTCCTGAAAATTCTTCATGAGCTTTTAGGTCAAAATCTGTTCTTGAGTGAATTCCCTCTAATTCTTTAAACCCGAATGGGAAGTTGAACTCAATATCAGATGCTGCATCTGCATAATGAGCTAATTTATCATGATCGTGAAATCGATAATTCTCATCACCCATTCCTAATGATTTATGCCATTTTAATCGAGTCTCTTTCCAATGCTCATACCAATCTTTCTGTGTGCCTGGCTTAACAAAAAACTGCATTTCCATTTGTTCAAACTCACGCATTCTAAAAATAAATTGCCTAGCAACAATTTCATTTCTAAATGCTTTTCCAGTTTGAGCAATTCCAAATGGAATTTTCATTCTTCCTGTTTTTTGAACATTTAAGAAATTAACAAAAATTCCTTGAGCGGTTTCTGGACGTAAATATACTTTCATTGAACTCTCTGCAGATGCTCCCAGCTGAGTCCCAAACATTAAGTTAAATTGTTTTACATCTGTCCAATTTTTTGAACCTGTTAATGGATCTACTATTTCTAATTCTTCTATAAGAGCTTTTACATCTTTAAGATCCTCTTTTTCTAGAGAAGCTCCCATTCTTGATAAAATTGTTTTTATCTTTTCTTGATATCCAATAACTCTTCCATTGGTTGATAAAAACTCTTCTTTGTTAAAATTTTCTCCAAAACGTTTTGCCGCTTTCGATACTTCTTTATTTATTTTTCCTTCAATTTTCGCACAGTAATCTTCAATTAAAACATCTGCTCTGTATCTTTTTTTTGAATCTTTATTATCGATTAAAGGATCATTAAAAGCATCTACATGACCCGAAGCTTTCCATGTGGTTGGGTGCATCAATATAGAAGCGTCTAATCCAACTATATTTTGATGCATTTGTACCATAGATTTCCACCAATACTCTCTAATATTCTTTTTTAATTCTACTCCATTTTGAGCATAATCATATACCGCACTTAAGCCATCATATATTTCACTAGATTGAAAAATATACCCGTATTCTTTTGCGTGTGATAATACCTTTTTAAACTGATCTTCTTTTTGTGCCATAATCTTTGCAAAGATAAAGGAATAAAGAAATTTTTCAAGAAAAATCAATGCTACTTTATGTATTTGATGCTACAGAATTCTTGTTTTTTAGTATCTTCACTAAAAACGCTAAGAAAATGAAAGGATTACAAAATCTTTTTAATCTGTTCTATCCTGATGTTTGTGTATGTTGTGATCAATATTTATTAGACCAAGAAAAGATAGTTTGTATAGAATGTAGATTAGATTTACCCTTTATAGATAATAGTGATGTTAAATCTAACCCATTAATACAAATGTTAGAGGGGAGAGTTTTTCTTGAAAAGGGAGCTTCTTTTTTATATTATCATCCAACTGGAAAAGTAAAAAAACTAATTCATCAGTTAAAATATAAAAATAATGAAAAGGTTGGAGTCTTTTTAGGAGAATGGTTTGGCCAACAACTATTAGAAACCAATTCGTTTAGTAATATAGACTTCATTATTCCTGTTCCACTTCATAAAGATAAGTTCAGACTTCGTGGTTATAATCAGTTGACTAAGTTTGGGAAAAGTTTAAGTAGTATTTTAAATATTGAATATCTTGAAGGTGTTTTGATTAGAAATACAGCGACAAAAACACAAACTTTCAAAAAGAGAGTAGAACGATTTAAAAGTCTCATGAATAATTTTAGCATAAAAAACCCAATTACTCTTATAGATAAGCATGTACTTCTAATAGACGATGTGGTTACTACAGGTGCCACGCTTGAAGCATGCTGTATTGAATTGTTGAAAGTAGAGAATTTAAAAATAAGCGTAGTCACAATCGCTTTAACTGAGTAAAAATTAACAATTTTCTGACATTTAATTCCAAAAAATATATTGTTTATTTGTAGTAAATTATTTGAGTTGAGAAAAATACAGCATTTATTTTTAATTTTCCTAGTGTTATCTTTTTCACAATGTGCAAAAAAAGGAAGACCTGATGGAGGTCCTAAGGATGAAGATGCGCCTCTATTTGTGACTTCAAATCCTCCTTATGAAACTACTAACTTTGATAAAAAGGAAATAAACATATACTTCAATGAGTATATAAAATTAAAAGATCTCAGAAAACAACTTATTGTTTCGCCACCATTAAATCCTGCAAACCCATCAATAATATCACCCCAAGGAAGTCCAAGTAAGTTTATCAATATTAAAATTTTAGATACCTTAAAGGATAATTCAACTTATATTTTTGATTTTGGAAATAGTGTTCAAGACAATAATGAAGCAAACACTCTTGAGCGTTTTAAATATGTATTTTCTACTGGATCCTATATAGATTCGCTAAACTTATCTGGAAATGTCAAAAATTCGTTTAAATCTGAAAGTGTTGAAGATATAAAGCTCTTGTTGTTCAGATTAGATAGTTCTTACACGGATTCTGCTGTTTATAATAGAAAGCCAGATTATGTAACAAGTTCTTTAGATTCCTCTAATTATCAATTTACAAATCTTAGAAAAGGAAACTATCTTTTAGTGGCTTTAAATGAGGTAAGAAGCGATTATATTTTTAATCCTAAAACTGATGAAATAGGGTTTTTAAGAGACACCATTTCATTGCCTAGGGATAGTATTATTAGTGATGCAATTTTAATCTTTAAAGAAGAGTTACCGTATATATTTAAACGTGGAAAAGAATTTAGAAAAGGGCAATTAACTTTTAGTTATCAAGGCAAACCAAATGATCTTAAGATAGAAACATTATCAACAGTTCCTGATAACTTTAAAACCATTATTTTTCCTGAAAAAGGGAAAGACACATTAAACTTATGGCATTCACTAATTGACAAAGACTCTTTGATTTTTAAAATAAGTAACAATGCTGTTATTGATACCGTAACAGTTAAGTTGAGGAAGAAAGAGTTAGATTCACTAAAAGTAACCGATATAACGGGAGGAATATTAAACTTAAAGGATACATTGTTTTTTGTTACAAATAATCCTATTGTTAAAATTGATACTTCAAAAATCGATTTTAATCACACAGATAGTATTCGTTTTTCTTACAAAACATTTATCTCAAAAAGAGAGAGTAAGGTTGGCTTCCTTTTTGAAAAAAAACAAAAAAAACCTTATAAGGTTAATTTATATCCAAATGCGCTAACTGATATTTTTAATACAACAAATGATACCATAAGTTCCCTTTTTAGAACTCGAGGAACCGAAGATTACGGAGAGATATCATTAACTATTCAAAATCCTAAAAACATACCTGTTATTATACAATTAACTGATATTAATGATGCCACTGTTGTTCAAGAAACTTCTTCTAAAAACAAGAAAATTTCATTTGATCTATTAATTCCCAAAAAATATAAAATTAGAATCATCTACGATTTAAACCGAAATGGAATATGGGATACTGGAAATTATTTAGATAAAAAACAACCAGAGCATGTAGAATACTTTCCTGAGATACAAGAGGTAAGGGCTAATTGGCTGTTGCCTATTGATATAACTATTAGCGAATTACAATAGTGAATGTCAAAAAAATCAAATAATTAAACTAGTTTTTTAAGTGACATAATAACTCCTAAATGAAGAGATTCATGAAAATTATTAAAAATAATAGCCTTTTCCATTGAATCAATAACAAAACCAGTGCTAGTTTTGTACGCTGAATATTCTTTAAAAATCCCTGCTTCAAAATCTTCCTCTAATGTACTTGGCAAGCCCTGAAATAATTCTAAAACCTCATCAAAAGCTTGTTGAGAGAACTCAACAGAGGGTGAAGTTCCTTTTTGATAAGCAGCAATTAATTCATCTGAAACTAAACAATCATTACCTGAAAGCTTATAATGTAATAATTGTTGAGTCACTACTAAATGAGCAATATTCCAAGCAATATTATTGTTAAAGCCATCTGGAATAATATGAAGTTGATCTAGACTTAATTCTTTTATATAATATAAAATTATCGATCTTGTTTTTGTTAGAATATCGAATTGTACCTTCATTTTTTTGATGTAATTTTATCAAAGATAATTTTTTATAAATGAAGAAAGTATATTTTTTACAAACATGTGATACCTGCCGAAGAATTTTAAAAGAGTTAAGTTTAGTTGGTTTTGAAAAACAAGAAATTAAAACCAACCCAATAACTGTATCTCAATTAGAAGAAATGTATTCTTTATCTAATAGTTATGAGGCTCTCTTTAATAAACGGGCTAAAAAATACAAAGAAATGGAGTTAAAAAATAAATTGATTACTGAAAAAGAATACCGTCAATTTATTTTGGATGAATATACTTTTTTAAAACGCCCTGTTTTTATTATAGATAAGCAAATATTTATTGGTAATAGCAAGAAAGAAATTGAACGTTTGAAGACAAAACTAATTAATACCCTTTAGATAGGTCTTTAATCTTAATAGAGAATTTTCCCTAATATCTTGCCAAAATAAATTTATATCTCCTGAATGATAATTCTTAATTAAAGACATAAAAAGACGCATTGAAAACTTAGGATTACTTGACCATACCAAACCATCAGTGATTTCGATTTTAAGTGCTTTTTCGTATATTTTATTGTTCGTATACAAAAAACCTTTGTGTTGCTCTAAGCTAGTAGATTTTGAACTGTCCCAAGTAACTGGGTTACTAGTAACTCCCCCAGCATACCAATTTTTGTCTTTTTTTGGGTAATGTCCCTTCTTAAATGTATTCCAAGAAACAAAACCGCCTATTTGACCGGGTTTAGTCATGGGTTGAATTGAATTAAATTGATCGGGTTGAATTCTCATTCCAGGAATATACGCAGCAACTAATTGTTTTTGTAATTCTTTTCCATCAAAAAAATCAGCCAGTAATCTTGAGGTGTGAGAAGACCCTTGACTGTGACTTAATATAATAATTGGTCTGCCTTTATTATATTTTTTTAAATATACTTCAAAGGATTTTTTTACATCTTGATAAGCTAATTCTAAGGCTTCTTTCCCTCCATTATTATACATTCTATAAGACCGAATATGTGCTTGTCTATAAAAAGGGGTATACACTTTTCCTGAAATGGCTAAAGCAGAGGCTTGCATTAAAACTGCTTTTTCTAAAACTTTATTATTTTGTTCAATATCATCAATAGGGACATTCCATCGAAGATCTTCGTTGTCTAAATTTAAAGTTGGATATACATAAAATACATCTGCCTGGAGAGTATCTGGTGCTTTAGAAGCATAGTTTTGAAATTCTGATGAATATGAAGATGGAAGTACTGCCCAGGAGGAACTGAGATTATAATCTGGCTTTTTAGGTGAGTTTTCTAATTTAAAATTTTGGATTTCATAGGTAGATTTACAACCTAATAAAAAAATAAGGCACACCATAATTAAAAGATTAAACTTCATCTTATTTTTTTTTGTACACTTCATAAGATTTTTCTTCAACTAAATCTGACCCTGTGAAGATATTAATTTCCTTTTTCACATCAGAACGGTCATCATTAACATAATACACTGCTCGTGCCAAATCTATAAATGTTTTCCCAAAATCATTAGCTCTTTCACACTCTCTTATATCATCCTCAATTTTCCACAACTTCTTGTTTACTTCCAATAAGTTTTTGTGTAAATTTTTTAATTGATTAGAGTCTTTACAAGCATCATAAATACGCTCTACATCTGGAGTTAATGTAGTATACTCATGTTTAATATTAATTATTTTATTAGTGTCTTTTATTTTAGAAAGTTTTATTTCTAAAATAGTGTACTTATCCAAAATTTCTCCGTTAGATACTTCTATTTTCATGCTTTTACTCCAATCTTGGTTTATTAAATATAAATAAAAATTTGACCATAAAGTTGATCATTAAAAAATGTAAAACTTTTAAGTTTTATAAAAATTTACGTTCTACAATAGACATAAAACGTTGTTCGATGTCTTCATTATCTGCCCAATTATAATCTGGTTTTACCATTTTATTAATAAACTTTTTTGCTTCTTTTTCAGTTTTAAATGAATTTAATTGAGAAACTACTCGATTAAAGTCTTCTTGACTTCCACCAAATAAATTTTTCACAAAAGCAATACGATCATTCAACCCAATTTGAATGTCGTCACGCACCTTATCATTCAATGATTTTTTTGGAGCATTTTCAAATAAATCAGCAACTACATCGGCAGCAATTGTATCTTTTAATTCATCTTCAAGTGAGAGCGTAATTTCCTCATTACTAGCCTCAACTGTCTCAAGTTCATCTTCTATAGCTTCCTCAATAACCTCATTTGATTGTGAGAATAAATTATCCCCTTCTTCTTGGACATTAGAGCTAGCTGAATCCCCTTCGAGTATTAACTCTATAGCTTCATTAACCAAATCTTCTTCAACACTCTCAATAACTTCATCTTCAGACTCTATCAATTGTTGTTCCTCATCGTCTTCTAGATCCTCTGTTTTTGTAATAGGATCATCTACTTCACTTTCAGAAAAAGATGAAGTCGTATCCTTAATATTTTCGATTTCAATCTCAATATCTAACTTTTCATCAACTTTTTTAACCAAATCTAAAAGCTCATCTTTGGTATGTACAGGGTTTGGAGTATTATTGAAATATTCCTCTACGCAGGCTAATACAGCTAATTTCTCATAAACTTCATGCGCTTTTGTTTTCAAAGCAAAAACATCTTCTTTGTTTTTCATTTGTAAAATACTGTGAGCTAAACTAGTGAGGTCTGCTGCAAGTTTTTTGTGCATAAGTTGTAATGTTTAATTATTTTTTAATCCCATTTTTTAATAAATTTGTCTAAATTCACAGCGAATAAGCACAAATCATTCTTACGCCTTAAAACTACAAAATGTTTCTTGAAAATACAGTAAATCAAACAGAACAATTTGGATGGATTGAAGTAATCTGTGGATCAATGTTTTCTGGAAAAACTGAAGAACTAATTAGAAGACTAAAAAGAGCTCAATTTGCAAATCAACGAATTGAAATATTTAAACCAATCGTTGACACAAGATATGACGATGAGATGGTGGTTTCTCATGATGCAAATGAAATTCGTTCAACACCAGTTCCAGTGGCCTCAAATATTAGATTATTAGCCAATGATGTTGATGTTATAGGTATAGATGAAGCTCAATTTTTTGACGATGAAATTGTAGCAGTTTGCAATGACTTAGCAAACCGAGGAATTCGTGTAATAGTTGCAGGACTAGATATGGATTTTAAAGGAAATCCTTTTGGTCCAATGCCCGCTTTAATGGCCACAGCAGAATATGTTACTAAAGTTCATGCGGTTTGTACTAAAACCGGAAACTTAGCCAATTATAGCTTTAGAAAAGCAGTAAATGATGATATCGTCTTTTTAGGAGAGACTCAAGAATATGAACCCTTAAGCAGAGCTGCATACTACAAAGCACTTCTTTCTCAAAAAGAAGAAATTGAGAAAAAAAAATCTAAAAACTAGTTTTGACTAATATTATGAACAACCATGTATCTGTTTTAGAAATAAGTAAAAATGCGCTTGAGCACAACCTTCAATATTTTAAAAACAAACTTCATCAAAAAACAAAGACACTTGCAGTAGTGAAGGCATTTGGTTATGGAAGTGATGCTAACAAAGTTGCTTATTTTTTAAAGGATAAAATTAATTATTTTGCTGTTGCTTATGCACATGAAGGAATTTCTCTACGAAAAGCTAAGATATCAACCCCTGTTTTAGTGTTACACCCACAAATTCAAAATTTAGATGAAATTATAAGTAATCAACTTGAGCCTAGCATCTACAATTTAAAAATATTAAACACATTTATAAAGCTTGCTGAGGAAAAAGAGATTGAGGCCTACCCTATTCATTTAAAATTTAATACAGGATTAAATAGATTGGGTTTTTCAAAAGTTAATATTCCCAAAATTATGGAGATCATCTGCAACTCAAAATATGTGAAAATAAAATCTGTTTTATCTCATTTAGCTGCCAGTGAAGATAACAATGAAAGACAATTTACTTTAAATCAAATTCAAAATTTTAAAGAAATCATCACACAAGTTTATGATTATATAGAGTACACTCCAATGGCCCACATACTAAACACTTCTGGGGTTATAAACTATCCAGAAGCTCAATTTGACATGGTTAGAATTGGAATTGGTTTGTATGGTTTTGGAAATAATAAGAAAGAAACATCTCAACTAAAAAATACACATATTTTAAAATCTATAATTTCTCAAATTCACATTGTAAAAAAAGGAGAAACTGTGGGCTATAATAGAACTTTTAAAGCTTCCAAAGACACTACAATTGCTTCAATCCCGATAGGACATGGCGATGGTTTATCAAGAAGGTTGGGAAATGGAAATGGACACATAACTATTCAAAACCAGATTGCTCCAATTGTCGGTAATGTCTGTATGGATATGATCATGGTTGATATTACGGGTATTGAATGCAACGAAGAAGACCCTGTTTTTATTTTTAAAACACAAAAAGATATTTTAACTATTTCTTCAATATCTGAAACATCATCTTATGAAATATTAACGCTTACCTCTCAACGCATAAAAAGATCACTGATCTAATTGAACTGAAAATATTAAAATTTTATTTCAAAAAATTCATCACCAACTCATAAAAAACATCAGGAGACTCTGCATGTAACCAATGACCAACATTAGGTATGGTTTGAATAGATGATTCTGGAAAATGTTTTTTTATTAAAGGAATTTCCCCGTTTGTAATGTACTCAGATTTTCCTCCAGCCAAGAATAAGGTTTTCTTGTCAAAGGTTTTATTAGGCGGCAGGGCTTTACCCACCTCTTCATTATTTTTTGTTAGAGATTGTAAATTAAATCGATATGCTAATAATCCTTTCTCCTTCCAAAATACATTCTTTAATAAAAAAGCTCGGGTTACAGGATCAAGGATTAATTCAGAAATTTTTAGATCTACAAGTTTACGGGTATTCTGAATTTTAAAATCAACTGAATTTAATGCGGTTAAAATATCTGAATGATGCGGTTGATAATATCTAGGTGCAATGTCTACTATAATTAATTTAGCTACCATTAGTGGATATTTCACAGCAAATAACATTGCTGTTTTTCCTCCCATTGAATGTCCTAAAATAACAACTTTTTCTAAATGATAATGATTGATATAATGTGCCAAATCTTCTACAAGATGATCATAACTAAAATTCGATGAATGAAAGCTACGGCCATGGTTTCTTTGGTCTATAATATGGGTTTGAAAATTTTTAGCAAATTTATTTCCAAGAGACTTCCAATTGTCACCCATTCCAAAATACCCATGAAGAATTATTAGAGGAGTGCCCTCTCCCATTATTTTTGAATGTAATATTTCCATACTACTGAAGGCGATATAAATACATATTTACAACGTTTTGAAGGCCTAGGTACAAACTTTCAGAAATTAAAGCATGTCCAATAGAAACCTCAGCGAGGTTTGGAATATTTTGTTTAAAAAACTCAATATTATCTAAACTTAAATCGTGTCCAGCATTGATCCCTAAACCTAATTCATGTGCTAAGTTAGCTGCTGCTATATAGGGTTTTATCACTTGCTTGTTATCTTTCTCATAAGCACTGGCGAAATGTTCAGTATATAGTTCAATTCTATCTGTACCAATTTTAGCTGCAGCTTCAATTAATTTAAGATCTGTATCAATAAATATAGAAGTTCTAATTCCTGCATTTTTAAATTCGATAATTACATCCTTAAGGTAAGATTGGTTGGTTATAGTATCCCAACCTGCATTTGAAGTAATTTGATTAATAGTATCTGGAACCAATGTTACTTGTGTTGGCTTTACTTCAAGAACTAAATCCATAAATTTACGGATAGGGTTTCCTTCAATATTGTATTCTGAAGTAACCATTGGTTTGAGATCACGGGCATCCTGATAGCGAATGTGTCTTTCATCTGGCCTTGGATGAATTGTGATCCCTTGGGCACCAAACTCTTGAATGTCTTTCGCAACTTTTAATAGATTTGGAACATCTCCACCTCTTGAATTTCGTAATGTTGCAATTTTATTAATATTTACACTTAACTTTGTCATCGGTTTCAAATAAAACACAAAAGTACATCATTAAATGATTTTAAACTATCTTCGTATAGCGTGAATATGAAAGAATACATACTAAACGATTTAGAAGTTTTGACCCCAGAAAGTTTGGTGAAAAAAGCTCAAGAAATCTTTGAAACACTTCCAATAACACATCTGCCGATTGTTAAAAATGAAGAGTTGATAGGAAGTATCTCTGAGAGCGATCTACAAACTATAGATGAAAAATCATCAAAAATTTCAGAATATTCTCATTTAATAGATTTCTTTTTTACTGATGAAAGTATCACTTTATTAAAAACTATTAAATTATTTTCAGAGAACGATTCTAACATCATGCCTGTTTTAAATGATAAAAAAAAATATGTTGGATATTATGAGTTAAACGATGTTCTAGAGCTTTTTTGCTCAAACTCGTCTTTATTTAGTGATGGAGTTATCATTGTTATAGAAAAAAACAAAAAAGATTTTTCTGTAAGTGAGGTGAGCCAAATTGTAGAAAGCAATAACGCAAATATACTTGCTATATATATATCCAATCAAACTTCTGATGTTATTCAAGCCACCGTCAAAATAAATTCAGAGGATATCAATGAAGTCATTCAAACGTTTAGGAGATATAATTACAACTTAATATCAGAACATAAAGATGATTTTTATTTACAAGATCTAAAAGATAGATCAGATTATTTACAGAAATACTTAGACATGTAATGATAAAAAAGGTAGCTATTTTTGGTCAGACATATTCTGTCAATGCTGAAAAGGAAATTAAAATTCTTTTATTAGCTCTGGAGAAACATAATGTGGTGGCTATTTTTGAGGAAAATTTCTACAATGCTCTAAAAGACTCTTTTCATCTCACAAAAAAATATTCAACTTTTGGGAGCTTTTATGACTTAAACAGTTCCTTTGATGTGTTTTTCAGCCTTGGAGGTGATGGAACAATTCTTAGGGCCATTACCTACATTAGAGATTTAAACATTCCTATTCTAGGAATTAACACAGGTAGGCTTGGGTTTTTAGCAAATATTCAAAAAAATAAAATCAAAGAATCTATTGATTTATTAATCGCTGAAGAATATACAATTCAAGAAAGAACATTATTAAGTATCAAAACTATTCCTAAAGTAGAATCTTTAGATGAACTTTCATTTGCATTAAATGAAATTACCATTTCAAGAGAGAATACAACCTCCATGATTGGCGTCAAAACCTTTTTAGATAAAGAATATCTCACAAACTACTGGGCAGATGGTCTTATCATAGCTACTCCAACAGGTTCTACAGGCTATTCTCTTAGTTGTAATGGTCCTGTAATATCACCTAACTCAAAAAACCTTATCATTACCCCAATAGCACCGCATAATTTTAATGCAAGACCTATGGTAATTCCTGATGAAACTATAATTGAATTAGAGATAGACTCTAGAGAAAAAAGTTTTTTAATTTCACTCGATTCTAGAATTATATCAGTACCAAAAGACACCAAAATCTTCATAGAAAAATCACCTTTCACAATCAAAAGTATGATTCCTTCCAATCACTCTTTTTTAACGACACTCAGAACAAAACTTTTGTGGGGAGAAGATACGCGAAATGGTGCTAACAATTAGAGGTATAAAAACAATAAAAAACTAAAATTATTGTTATTCAAAAAGACTAACGTTTTAACTTTATAAAGCAAATAGATTTTTTTATATTTGCACGCTATATTTTATGATGAAAACATATTTAATTTTGTTATTATTTATTTGTATTTCAAGCAATTGTTTATCTCAAATAAATGAAGTTGGATTCATTGTAGGTGGAGTTAATTATGTAGGAGATGTGGGTCGAACAAATTACATTCAACCCAAAAATATTGGATCTAGTTTTATGTATAAATACAATTTAAATCCAAGAATAGCAATTAGAGGAACTTATAGCTCTTTTCCCATTTCAGGAGATGATGCTGACTCAGAGAATATAGTAAAACAAGAGAGAGGTGTTAAATTTAAAAACCCAATAAATGAATTTGCTGTTGGAATAGAATATAATTTTTATGAATATGATTTATCATCAAAAGATAAAACAAGTACACCATACATATTATTTCAGATTGCAGCAGTAGATTATGAAACACCAAGAATTCAAAATGCCGATAGAACTTTCAATTTCACAAGAAACACAGCTGTTTCCATACCCCTAGGAATTGGATACAAAACAAAAATAATAGAAAAAATAGCTTTTGCAGTGGAAACCACAGTGCGATATACTTTTACAGATGAATTAGACTACACAACCAGTAGGTTCTCACAATTAAATTTTGGAGGCACATCAAATGATTGGTATATGTTTTCTGGAATTTCTTTGGTATATACTTTTGGTAGACCAGCGTGTTTCACTGATTAAGCACAAAACTTATGAATAAACGATTACTAATTAGCTCAGATAATATTCCTAAACATGTTGCCGTAATTATGGACGGAAACGGAAGATGGGCTAAAGGAAAGGGTATGAATCGTATATTTGGTCATAAAAATGCGTTAACTGCGGTTAGAGAAACCATTGAGGCTGCAGCAGAATTAGGAACAGAAGCAATCACATTGTATGCCTTCTCTACAGAAAATTGGAATAGACCAAAAATTGAAATAAATGCTTTGATGAGTTTACTCATAAGTTCACTGAATAAAGAATCTATTACCTTTAAAGAAAATGATGTAAGAGTAAACGCAATTGGAAATATAAAAAGCCTTCCAGTTAGTGCTCAAAAAACACTAAATGAAGTGATTAAAGAGACTCAAAACAATAAAAAAATAGTTTTAACATTAGCTTTAAGCTACGGAGCAAGAGAAGAAATTATCAATACAATTAAAAACATATCTAAAAAAGTTGTTAATAACGACCTAACCATCGAAGAAATTGACGAAAAAATTATAAATAATCATTTATATACGTTTAATTTGCCCGACGTTGATTTAATGATAAGAACCAGCGGAGAACAAAGAATAAGTAATTTCCTTTTATGGCAAATGGCTTATGCCGAATTATACTTTACAAATATACTTTGGCCAGATTTTAGAAAAGAGCATTTTTATGATGCAATTATAGAATATCAGAATAGAGAAAGAAGATTTGGAAAAACTAGCGAGCAAACTATACAAGCAGAATAGCATCAACTTAGGTGCTTTAATTCTCATTTTTTTACTTTCAACAGTTCATTTTACTACAAAAGCACAAGTAGTAAAAGACTCTATAAATATTGTTGAAAAAGATAGTATTACTGTACAAGAAAATATTATCTATGAAAAAGGTAAAGAATATATTTTAGGTGGAATCTCAATTTCTGGTCTACAAAAATTTTCAGAATCTACAGTAAAGGTATTTACAGGTCTTAAAATTGGCCAACCTATAAAACTACCAGGAGACAAGCTTACAAGTGCAATTAAAAAACTATATCAAAGTAAACAATTCAGTACAGTAGAAGTTTATTTAATAAGAGTAGATGGGAATACTATATACTTAGAATTTGATGTTAATGAACTTCCTCAACTTAATCAGATTAGTATTTCGGGGATTAAAAAAAATAAATCAAAAGCTCTAAAAACAGAGGCGGAACTTAAAACCGGTGCTATGGTAACAGACAACTTACTTGTTACTACCAAAAACTATTTCAAGAAAAAATATACTGATAAAGGTTTTTTAAAGACAAAGGTTAGTATTGATACAAAAAGAGATTCATCAGATACCAATGCTGTGAATATGAGTGTCTACATAGATAAAGGGTCTAAAATAAAAATAAAAAACATAAATTTCAATGGAAATAAAGCCCTTTCAGGAAGTAAGCTTAGAGCTGCTATGGGAAATACAAAAAGAAAAATTTTAGGTAGATTTTGGAAAGGATCTAAATACATTGATGAAAAATTCAAAGAAGATCTTTTAAGCATACTTGATACATACAGCAGGCTTGGATATAGAGATTCTCGAATTTTAACAGACTCTATAAGTTGGAACGAGGATAATACAATTAATATTAATATTACACTTGAAGAAGGAAGACAGTATATATTTGGAGATATTTTATATGTTGGAAACAAAAGCTACACTGATCAACAGTTGAATGCACTTCTTAAAATTGAAAAAGGGGATGTTTATAATGGTACTGTCCTCAAAGAAAGAATTTTAGGTGATGGTAGTCCAAATTCACAAGATATTCAAACATTATATCAAAATAATGGATTTTTATTTTCTTCGGTTAACCCAGTAGAAACAAAAGTAGTTAATGATTCTATAACCGTTGAGATTAGAATAAGAGAAGATGAAAAAGCAACCATCAATAAGGTAAGTATCGTTGGTAATGACAAAACTAATGACTTTGTTATTTTTAGAGAATTAAGAGTAAAACCAGGTTCATTATTTAGTAGAGAAGCTATTATCCGTTCTATTCGTGAAATCGGTCAACTGGGATTTTTTGACACCAACGTTACCCCAGATGTCAGACCAAACTACCAAGATAAAACAGCTGATGTAGAATTTAGTGTTATAGAAAAGGGAGGGAGTCAAATAGAACTTCAAGGAGGTTATGGAGGAGGTTCTTTCATTGGAACTTTAGGATTATCCTTTAATAATTTCTCTATTCGTAATTTATTTAAGAAAGAAGCCTATAAACCACTTCCAATGGGTGATGGTCAGTCATTATCACTACGATTACAAACCAGTAGAACATTTAATACCTATAGTTTTTCTTTCACAGAACCATGGTTTGGTGGTAAAAAACCTCAATCTTTATCGTTCTCGGTATATTCATCCAAACAATTTCAATTAGATAGGCAAACTTTTGATGTAGATAGAGATAGAAGTTTAGGAATAGCTGGAGCTTCAATTGGTATTGCAAAAAGATTAACATGGCCCAGTGATTACTTTACTTTATCTCAAACATTAAGCTACCAAAGTTTTGGTTTAAATGATTATCAATTTAGAGTTGGTAATGATATTTTAAGTGAAGGAAATTTAAATAACCTTGCTTATAACGTAAGTCTAAGTAGAAATTCAGCTGGTCCTAGTTTGATTTTTCCAACAAATGGTTCTACCTTTAGTATTAGTGCTAAGGCTACAGTACCATATTCTCTCTTAAACAATAAAGATTACCAAAGTTTAGCACCAGCAGAAAGGTTTAAATGGTTAGAATACTATAAAATATTATTCAAAGGAAAATGGTATAATAGTCTAGCGAAAAAACTAGTTTTAATGGCTAATACAGAAGTCGGGTATTTAGGTTTTTACAATGAGGAACTTGGAAGTACACCTTTTGAGCGTTTCTTTGTTGGTGGAGACGGAATTGCTCAATTTCAGTTAGATGGTAGAGAAAGTATTGGATTAAGAGGTTATGAAAATAATAGATTATCATCGATAGAAGGGGGAACAATTTATAATAAATTTCAGTTAGAATTGAGATACTCTATAACAGATAAACCCTCTGCATCAATCTATACTATTGGATTTTTAGAGGCTGGAAATTCTTATGACAATTTTGACAGCTTTAATCCGTTTAATTTAAAAAGATCTGCTGGAGTTGGTATTCGTATATTTATGCCAGCTTTTGGTTTACTTGGAATAGATTTTGCTCACGGTTTTGATCCTTTACCAGGATCAAATATTAAATCTGGTTGGCAAACTCATTTTATTATAGGTCAACAATTTTAATTTAAAAATGAAACTTAATTTTTTAACCTTGAGGTTTTCGAAACAACATAAGATATTATCAAACATCACCCTGTTTTTGTTTCTAATTAGCACCTTAATTGTTAGTGCACAAAAGCCACAAAGAATAGCTTACATAGATATGGAATACATTTTAGAAAATGTACCTGAATATATGGAAGCTCAGAACACCCTAGATTCTAAAGTGGCCAAATGGAGAGGTAAGTTAGATAAGTTAAGTAGATATATAGAAAAGATTAAAAATGATTTAGCCAATGAACGTGCTATCTTAACCAATGATCTTATTCTTGACAAAGAGGATGAAATTACATTGAAACAAGAAGAACTAAGAAGGCTCGAGTCATTATATTTCGGACCCAATGGAGATATGTTTTTATTAAGAAAACAATTAGTGAAACCCATTCAGGATCAAGTATTCAATTCTATAGAAGGTATTGTTAAAAAAAAGAAATATGATTTTGTGTTTGATAAATCTAGCGATTTAGTGATGTTGTATTCCAATAAAAAATACGATATTAGCGACTTTGTTTTAAACGAAATTGTTAGAGAGAGAAAAATAAAAATTAATGAAGAAAAAAGGCAAAAAAAATCTGTTTTAAGTAAAGAGAAAACCGAAAAACAAAAAAAATTATTAAAAGACAGAGAAGCTTTAAGAAAAAAGAAAGAAGAGGAAAGAAAAGCTAGACAGAAGAAAAGTGAAGAAATTCGAAAGAAAAGAATCGCTGATATTGCAGAGAAAAAAAGAATTTTAAAAGAAAAGAAAGAAGCTATAAAAAAGAAAAATAACTTAGAACAAGGTAATAATTAAATTAAACAAAATGAGAAAATTGAAGAGTTTACTATTAGTAGCAATTTTAACTTTAGGGATGAGTGGCGTAGCAAATGCTCAAAAAGTTGGACATGTAGTATACGAAAGAGTAATTGCAAACATGCCTGAGACAAGAGCGCTGCAAGTAGAATTAGCTAAAATCACCAAAACATATAAAGATGATATCGATGGTATGAAGAAAAAGCTAGATGATAAAATAAAAAAGTATACAGCAGAACAAGCTCAACAGACAGAAGACACCAACTTACAAAGAGCTCAAGAAGTTAAAGTGGATAATTCTAGAATTCAACAGGCTGAACAAGCTGCATACCAAGATATTCAAGAAAAACAAAACAACAAGTTAGTTCCAATTATTGGTAAGGCTAGGAAAGCTATTGATGATGTAGCCAAAGCTAAACAAATCCTTTATGTACTCGATGCATCTGCGGGTAGAGGATTACTAGTATCTGACGGTGAAGATTTATATGATGCTGTAAAAGTAAAATTAGGACTTTTGCCAGACCAAAAACAACCAACTGCACCAGGTCAAAATTAAAAAAAAACACAGTTTTTAAAAATCCTACTTTTCAAGTAGGATTTTTTTTTATTTTTACTATTATGAATACCATTAAAAGTAATCCAATTGGTTTTTTTGACTCAGGAATTGGAGGAACATCTATTTGGCAAGAGGTAAATAAATTGTTACCCAAAGAGAATACAATATATTTAGCAGACAGTAAAAATGCTCCTTATGGCCAAAAATCAAAAGAAAAAATCCTTGAGTATTGTATAAAAAATACCGAATTTCTCTTAAATAAAAATGCTAAAATTATTGTTGTAGCCTGCAATACTGCCACTACAAATGCAATAAATTATCTTAGAGAAAATTATGATATCCCTTTTATTGGCATAGAACCTGCTATCAAAAAAGCTGGATTAGTTACTAAAAATAAAAAGATTGGTGTCTTGGCAACAAAAGGAACCATAAACAGTAAACTTTTTGAAAAAACCTCCAATAAAATAGACCATTCAATTAAAATAATAGAGCAAATCGGTTATGGTTTAGTGGAACTTATAGAAAATGGTGAGATTCATTCTTCAAAAATGGAAAAACATATTTATAGTTGTTTAGATCCAATGCTTAAAGAAAATATTGATGCTTTAGTTTTAGGCTGTACTCATTATGCGTTCTTGATTCCTCAAATAAAAAAAATCGTTGGAAATCATATTCAAATCATTGATTCTGGACTCGCAGTAGCAAAACAAACGAAAAGAATTTTAACTTCTGGTGATCAAATAAACTCAACTATTAATAAAAAAACTTTTCATAATTTTTACATCAATAGGGAATCTAAAACACTAGTTGAGATATTGAAAAAACATAACCCTATAAAGGTTATAGAAAGAGATTTTTAGAACGATGAATTAATATTAGGACAAGCTGATGCTCTCGGCTTTCTTGTAAATAAATTTACACCAACAGACACTTGATGAAATCCAGTATTCGTAAGAACAATATCATTTAATTGATTGGTATAGGTGTAAGAAAACATCCATTTATTGTAATTAACACCTATAATAGGGGTTATATACTTTAAATCCTCTATGGGGCTATCATCAAAACTTTTTCTATATGATATTGCAGCCCATAATTGAGCTTTGTTAAAGTCTTTGTAAGCTTTTATGTTAAAGTCGGCTATTCTCTCACCTGTTGATTCTCTTAGTTGAACCATTATTGAGGGCTCTAGTTGGATTGTTTTACTTTGTCCAAAGTAGTACCCTAACGATAAAACATAGTTTCTTATATCTAAGGGTTCTAGATTATTGTTCAGGTTATTCTTCGCAGACAATAAAAGATTTTTTACTGTAAAGTATGAAGAAAAACCTGATTTATGATAAGCAACACTAAAGTCAGCATTATAATACGCCGAGCTTTGGATGATTTGCGCTACAGTTGGATCTCCAAAAAATTGTGTTTGATCTACTTGATTTTGAACAGCTGTAAGAGATAATCCAAAAGAAATTTGATTAAAAAAGGAACTCCTGTTAATATCTAAATGATATGCAAAGGTACCTTGAATCCCTTTTTGAGAATGAAAACCATTACTGTCATTAAAAAGTATAAAACCAAAAGCCGCTTTATCAGTAAAACGATTGTGAAAACTTAAGGTTTGAAGTGTTGGAGCATCTTTAACACCTGCCCACTGTTGTCTGGCAGTAAAACGCAATTTACCTGTATTTCCAATACCTGCTGCAGAGGGATGTACTAAGTAAACATTGTCAGATAAATAATCTGAGTAAATAGGAAGTGTTTCTTGAGCATTACTGTCTAAAAAAAAGAAAACAGATGCAATTAATAAAATTATACTTTTAAATAGCTTCATAAATTTCACTAAGATTGTGAATTGTAAATATATTATTTTTATATGAAACGATGAGGACGTATGAATAAATTTAACAATACCGTAAGAAAAGTATGTGACTTAGTTGTAAATTGAAAAGTACTTTAAATTTACACAAAGTTTTAACATACTTCTATTTTGCTATCTAGCTAATTCCTTCTCTAATTCCTCCAGTGATTTTCCTTTAGTTTCAGGCACTAATCTTATCATAAAGAAAAAACCAATTAATGCGATTACACCAAAAATAAAGAACGTAAGTGCATTACCTAAAGTAGATAATTCCCATGGAAAAACTAACTGAACTAAAGAGCTAATTAATGAGTTTACAAAAGCAATAACACCAATAGCTAAACCTCTATATTTCAAAGGGTATAGTTCTGACAACAATACCCACATAACTGGACCTAATGAAAATGCAAAACAAGCAATAAAACCTAAAATACCTATTAATATTAAAGTAGCATTAATTGAAGTTGCTACCTCTAAAATTGCTCCATCATTTTTACTGTATACCCTGTTTCCTAGAGCTTGCTTTAATTCATTTTTAAAAGCTATATCACTTTCATAAACTTTATCAACCAATGGAAGTAACTGCTGAGACTCACTAAATTCTAACTGGTTTATGTTTTCTGTACTTAATTGATAGGTTGCTTGATTAAAACCATATCCACACAATAATAGACTAATCGCTATTCCAGCAGTGCCAAATAATAATAGTGGTCTTCTGCCCATTCTATCAATTAAATAAATGGCAACAAAAGTAAAAATTACTGAAATAGAACTTAATAAAACTCCTGATGAAAAAGCAGCATCTGTTCCTATACCCGTTTGCTCAAAAATAGATGTTGCGTAAAAATATACTGCGTTTATACCAGTAATTTGCTGAAGGACACCAACTACTAATCCAACACCTAATATAAAACGAAGAGAGGGTTTAAATAAATCTATTAGCTTAAGTAATTCTTTATTTTTTTCGGCTTGTATGCTTTTTTCAATCGCTGAATTCTCTGTTTCACCTCTTTCATTGCCATGAATTTTAATTAAAACTTTTTTTGCATCTAAATAATTTTTATTTAGATATAACCATCTAGGGCTCTTAGGAACAAAAAATAGTAGTATAAAATAAAATATTGCTGGAATAAACTCAACGCCTAACATCCATCTCCAAACATTTTCATCTGTAAGAAAAGTACTTTCAGAAGTATTGTATTTATTAAAAAAATAATTACTTAAAAAGGCAGCAAAAAAACCAAAAACAATATTTAATTGTTGAAGAGAAACAAGTTTACCTCTATTTTCTGCAGTAGAAATTTCTGCTATATAGATTGGTGCTAGTACTAATGCTGCACCAAAAGCAATTCCTCCAATAATTCTTGCGATATAAAGCATTTCATAAGATTCAGCTAGAGCAGATAAAACAGCAGAAATTGCATATAAAAAAGCGACAAAGATCAACATCTTTTTTCTTCCATAAAGATCACTTAGCCTTCCAGAAAACAACATTGCAAACATGGCTGCAAAAGAAGGTGCACTAACAACCCAACCTGATTGAATTTCATTTAAATTAAATTCAGGGCCAGCAAATGACATTACTCCAGAAATAATCCCTGCATCAAAACCAAACAGAAATCCTCCCAGTGCTACTATAAAACTTATAAAAATTGTATATGTCTTGTTATTCATTATGAATTTTTTATAAATTTAATAAATTAATGTTTGCATTGCATGTGGTCTAATAGTTAAAAAAGTTTCATTAGAGCCAACAATAAGTTTATACCCAATATTATCATTGGTTTTATTCATCACTACTGTTATAATTTTTCCATCTTTATTTTTAAAAGATGTACTTTCTAATGATGATCTACTAGAAGTTGTACTTATACGAAATGCACCGGGCTTTATAAATTTTGAAAAGTGGCCAATATAATAATATGTTGGAGTAAAAGTTAATTCACCTGTTTTTGTATCTGCATGAATAGGTGCAAAACAAAAATTTTGCACATGATTTGGCCCTCCTCTTTCATCTAATAAAATATTCCAGTCTGTCCATCCAACTACACCACTATTAAAATCATTTATCATAGAATTACCATAACGTTCAGCATTAGGCCAAAAATGCATCCTTTCCGAATTAAAACCCTCCTGACATCCCTCTGTAAATAACATTTTTTTTGAGGGAAAAGATTCATTTATATTTTTTAAATTGTCATATTTTGGTAGGCCTCCCGTCCAGGTTTCATACCAATGGAAACCGATTCCCCAAGCATATTTAGAAGCTTCTAGGTCTTCAAAAATAGTATTGGCTCTATCAGAAATAAGGTCCCTATTGTGATCCCAAACAACAATTTTCTTATCACCTAAACCAGCTTTTTCTAATGTTGGTCCTAAATAATTTTTTAAAAAATCTCGCTCTTCACTAGCAGTATAAATACAAGACTCCCATCTTTGAACAGCCATTGGTTCATTTTGAATTGTTAAACCCCATACAGGAATCCCCTCGTTCTCATATGCTTTTATAAATTTGACGTAATACTCTGCCCAAGATTGTCTATACTCTGGTAATAATTTTCCGCCATACAACATGTTATTATTAGTTTTCATGAAAGCAGGTGGGCTCCATGGGCTAGCATAAAAAACCAAATCATCTTTAATTAAGTTTATAGCTCTTTTTATAAAAGGAATTCTTTTTTTCATGTCTTTTTCTATTGAAAAAGTCTTTAAATCTGAATCACCTTCTTCTATATAGGTATGACTCCCTAGACCAAAATCACTACTATGAATACTTGTCCTTATGATATTATACCCAATACCACCTTTACCATATAAAGAGTTTAGTAATTTATTTTGTTGAGTTTCATTAAGAGCTGAAAAAACCTCAGACGAAGCGTCTGTAATAGCTCCTCCTATTCCTAAATATTCTTGAAATTTTTTATTAGGATTTACAAAAATAGCTATTTCAGTCTCTAAAGGTTGTACCTTATTTGTAAAAGTTTGTTCACTAATTTTTGTTAATCTCAAGTCTGTATCCTTTGCAGTTACAAAAACTTGAAGGTTTTTTTTATTGTAATTTTTTTCGATTGAGTTTAAGGGCTTCGATTGTAATGTTGATTCAACAACATTAGAGTCTTTACATGCCGTTACAAGTAATAAAAGAAATACTAATTTAAAATTCTTTAGTTTCATGTATGATTGTTAATTGTTATCTATATTCATGTTTTACCCAATCTACCTCCATAATCCATTCTCCTTCCATTGGTGAGTCTGTAATTTTAGCATAATTTAAAATTGCAAACATTGGCTCATTATATCTGTCTCCTTCTCCAATATTTCGATATAATTCTTTTTGATCTACTCGGTAAACAAGATCTGAACCTTCCCATTCGACAGAATACTCGTGGTAATCGTTAAGTTTTACGTCAAAACCTTTACGTAAACTCCACCAATCTCCTTTATCACAATTATCCAAACTCTTAATAGCTCCTGTTGTAAAATGATTTTTATGATGATCTCCATGATGTTCAAAAATATCTATCTCGCCTGAACCCGCTAAAGGCCAACAAATATTTTCATCGGGTTCTTGGACTGGGGGTTCATTATTTTGAGCACCTAATATCCACCAGGCTGGAAACATACTAGGTTCTCCATTACTACTGAGCCTTAATCTGGCAGTCCATTTCCCTTTTATGAATTCTTTTCTGTTTTTAGATGCAATTCTTCCGGATACGTACTGAGTTGCTGGATGTTGTTTCCCATATTTATCAAAATTGTCACACGGAAGTTTTTCATCAATTCTAACAACTTTCAATTTTAAAGATCCGTTACTTACCTCTCTTGTACCAAACTCGTTATCTGGAACATAACAGTGAGTTTCATTATTAACCCAAATACGTTGATCTTGCCAATTATCAGCATTAAAATTATCAAAATTGTCAAGAAAATCTATTTTCCATGTATTAGAGGACACTATCACTTTTGCCTGATTTTCATTTATATTTTTAAATGCAGTTGAAAGAATAAGTACTAATATAAACCCCAATAAAAATAAGGTTGATTTTTTCATAATGTAATTTTTATTATTCATTCTAAATTTATAAATACTCTGATGTTTTTATTTTGGTTCTTATAATTAATAAATTGTGATATTTAAGAAAATTTGGCAAAAAACATAATTTGAATTTATTTAATTAATTTTTAATTAATTTCTTTTGATATTGAGATTCACTTGTTTCAATAATTAAAAAATATATACCTGATTTTAGAGTAGCTATATTGTACTGGTTTAATGAATTAGGGTCTAATTGTTTAACCAAACGCCCGTTAATATCAATTATTTTTAAAGCTTTTACTTCTTGACTATTACTAAATTGAATTTTAAAATTTTGGTTAACAGGATTAGGGTAAATTGAAGTAAATGTTTTAATTTGACTATCAGCACTTAAAGATCCTAAGAATTCAAATTCAAACCAATTAATATTGAAACCTGATTCCAAAACTTTCATTTTTAAAGAATACACACCAGCGTCTAATGTAGTTTCTGTTGAAGTTGTTTGCCAAGATTGCCAACCTCCTGTAACCGGTAAATCTAAAGTTGAAATACTCGCTGTTGAATTGTTATTTAAAAGTAAAAACTCAACTTTACCTGAATTGTAAGCAGCTGCAGTTCTTAAGTTTAAATTATAATTACCACTGTCAGATATATAAACTAAGTAATCTGCATAATCTCCAGCATCCGTGTATCCAATATTGAGGCCACCTCCAACATCTGAAGAGTTTTCGGTTTGCAATCCATATTGATAGTTATAATCTTCTGCTTGAATTTTACCAGGAATTAAAAATCTAGTTTGAAGATTATTATCGACCAATAAATCTTCAAAAGAATCAAGTGTACTGTTATATACTGAAGTAATAATAGAACCATCATAACTAACTTTTATTTGATCCTGATAAAATAAATACTCTGATAAATTTATGATAACTGATCTGTTATTTTCAGAATTGACTTCTACAGACTCTATTGTTCTTATATTATTATTAACCTTGACTTGAAATAAGTCATTTGATAATGACTGGTTTGTTATCGGATGGTTAAAAACAATATTTAACGATTGCTCATCATCATTTGTAATTGCACTTAGTACATCAAAATTTGGAATTTGGTCTGTAGAATCGGTGAATTCTACACTACTCATATTAAACTCAGTATTTCCATCGACTTTAACTTTAAATACATGTGTTCCTGCCTCGATATATGAGTTATAAATAAAATGATTAACAAAGTTAGTCCATCCACCTGAATTACCTATGGAGACGTTACCTGCAATATCAACATTATCTATGTAAAATTTTATTTTTGCTCCAGACTGAGGTGTTGCATATCTGAGTTTTAAATTATAAAACCCTGTTTCAGAAACATTCAAGGTATATTTCATCCATTCGTTATTGTTAGTATAACCAACGTGATAGCCATTACTATTTGAAGTATCAGAATTTGTTTGAATATCAACTCCATCATTTCTATATGACCAGCCAGAATTCCAGGGCTGAAAATCTTCACCTGAAGATAACGTATAATTTGCATAATCTACATCGTAATAAGCAATTCCGTTTGAGCCTAGATCGTAATCCGATAAATAAACTACTCCTGGTACTGTGTGATTCGCATATGGAATGTGAGTCTCATCTTGAGGTTGTCTAAGAACTGCATCAATAACATCTTTGTAAAAAACATTATTCTCAATAAGGATATCATTGGTTAATTGACTTAATCCTTGTATAGCATTTTCCACAGAAGGTTGGGGTCCTTCATTTTTCCAATAATTTATTATAGACTCATAATTTGAGTTAGAATTTATAGAATAAGGACATACAATAGTTGAAATTCTCTTCCAAGGCCACCAAGCCCATCCAATATTATTATCCTCAACCAAATTAATTGCCTCAGTAAACCAAACATTAGAGTTTTCACCAGATTCCCCTAACCAAAGAGGAGTATTATGCTGATCTCTGATGTCTAAAACCCATTGAATAGATGAAATATCATTGTAAGTCCAATATTTATGTGGGCTATAAACCATGTTGGCATCCCATGGAGGAGTTAGACCACTAAAATCATTGGCAAAACCATTTCCTTCAATAAAAATGATGTGATCAGAATCTACAGCCCTTATTTCATTAGTAACTCTTAAATAAAAATTTCTAAGCACATTAGTTCCAAGAGGCCAATTAACCTCATTTAACAAATCATATCCACCAATCCATTCTTTGTCTTTATATCTATCGGCAAGTTTTCCCCACAAAGCAACAGTTTTGTCTTGATTTAATGAACTTTCCCATAAAGAGGGTTTTGTATCATCGTAATCGCTAATTGCAGCATCCATACCCTGTCCACCGGGGGCAGCATGTAAATCTAAAATGAGGTATAGTTGGTTAGCTTCACACCAAGATAACAATTCATCTACTATATCAAAACCAGTGTCTAACCAAGTGTTTTCTCCCTCTATAGGTTCATCTTCTATTGGTAGTGTAAATAAATTATAGTGCATTGGTAATCGAATACTGTTGTATCCGTGATTTGCAATACTATTAACGTCTTGTTCAGTTATAAAATTTTGACGCCAATTATTATAGAAATTTTCGGTTTCTTCTTCACCAATTAAAAGAATTAATTTCTCTATGAACTCATGTTGAGTGTCAGCTGCTCCTGAAGAATTCATCATATACCCTTCTTGAAGCATCCAACCACCAAGACCGACTCCTTTGAGAAGAACTTCATCACCATTAGAATTTATAATGGTTTTACCTAAAGTTCTTAAACCTTGAGATTGAGATGAAATTGAAAGTAAAAGAAGAAGAACAGCAAAGTGTTTTTTTATAAAAGTCATTTATTTCTTTGATATTATAAATTGTCTAGACCGTAAAGTGTAATTTCAGATCCAACAGTTATTATTGTACTTCCATAATTTGAAGTAATTGAGATTTTTAAATATCTAAATTGCTCTGAAGTATTATCTAAAGAAAAATCATGACCATCGATAGCTTCTTGAAATGCAGATGCAGGAATATTACCTGCACTATCTCTTGGGTCTCCAATATCAAATTCTCCAAGTAATTCCCATGATTGTGCATCATTACTGGCATAAAGATTAAATGATTTTAAATTCTCCTCTTGATAATGATAAGTGACTCCCCCACCCTGATACCAGTAGGCTCTTTGCCATAATTTGAACCTTTTAATTTTAACGTTTTTGTTTAAATCAATAACAATGTCTAATGGGAAATTTAAACTTCCACCATTATTTTCTCTTGTTGCAATAAAATAACTATTGTCAGAATCTGTTTCTACAGTGTCTACAATATCATCCCAAAAGTTAACAGTTCTACCCTCATAAGCATTTCCATTTATTGATTGAGAAGCTATCAAAGTCCATGTATTTTTTTCAATTTTTTCTTCAAATAAAGGTGTATAATTTCCTACCACCTGAAGATCAGTTATATTACCATCAAAATCCTCAACTTTTGTTGAAAATGTCATTTCTACGGCATCTAAACCTCTAATAAAAAGACTTTCTTCGGCATTATCAGAGGAAAGGATTCTAATTGTTTCATCAGTTCCGTTTAAAATATGTACATAAACAAAAACTGTTTTTGTAGCAATATTTTCCCAAGTAATTTTAACACCTCCTAAATCTGGAGATATTTCAATACTTTGTTGAACTAAATAAATAAATGATTCTAACGGTGTGAGTTCTATCTCTACTTCATCAGAAATATTTTCATTTTCATCAACTACGTACAACCTTACTTTAATAGAAGTTGTCTGATTTAATCCATTTATTTCAAGAGAGGTATTATATCTACTAGATACTCTAAAGACCTCTTCTCCTTGAGAATTAGTATATTCAGCTCTAACATAAGAAATATCGTTATCTGAGGGAAGCGAATAAGAAATTATACCACCACCATTTGTTGGAACAACAGAAATATTAGATAATATACCTGGAGGTGTACTATCTACATCCTCATTCTTAGAACATGAAAAAGTTAATGTTATAAGAAAGATCGAAAAAATTATTTTTTTTATTTGAGTTTTCATAATCATATATTTTTTACCAACCTGGATTTTGAATTAAATTAGGGTTTCTAGAAATTTCATCAAAACTAATTGGTTGTAGATAATCTCTGGGAGAAGAAAAAGAACGTAAACTAACGTCCATAATTTGATAGTAATTATTTTCTAATTCTTCATCTACAGACCAACCCTTTATTGGTGTAGAAAAATACTCCTCGGCTAATTTCCATCTTCTAATATCATAATATCGATGACCTTCAAATGCTAATTCAATCATTCTTTCTTGACGAATGATTTCTCTCAATCCTTCTTTTGTTGTATGTTTATTTGGAGTTGCAGCATAAGCTGTATTAGTCCAAGCTTCTTGAACCGATGGAATACCCGCTCTATCTCTTATAATATTAAGAGCGTCGTAAACCTCAGATGATGGACCACTAAATTCGTTTAATGCTTCAGCATAGTTCAAATACAACTCACTTAATCTGATTATTGGCCATGGATAAGTGATAGATTTATTATAAGCATCTCCCTCAGAATCTTGGTGAACTAATTTCTTTAATGCGTAGCCAGTTACTAAGTAATCAGATGTGTTAGCTATTCTTCCATGAATTTCTCCTTTTCGCATTTTTAAATTCCAAATACTACCCCAAGTTCTGTTTACTCCTCTATCAAAACCAATAGATGCATAAAAACGAGGCTCTCTATTTAAATTTAGCTTGGCTGTTCTTTGTGCAAATTGAGCATAAAATCTTTGATTAAAAGCAATTGTTGTTGGTTCAAATCTATTTGTAAAATCAAAAGATAAATCTTCATCAATAGGAAGACCATTTTTGGTATAATAGGTTTCAGCCATTCGAACACTTGGAGCTAACCATTGCCATGCAGCTTCTACAGATGAAGATGCAGGGCTTTTCATCATGGCTGGTGATTGTATCTGCCAATATTGACCGTTAGATACCGGGCTAGAATTTCCCCATATAAGTTCTGAATTCCATGGATCTGTAACAACATACCTACTATTGTACTGATCTCTTATTAATTGGTACTGAAAATTATTAGTATCAAAACTAGGGGGAGTATCGGTAAAATAATACATAGATGTTCCCTGAGCAATCGCTGCTTCAAATGCTTCTTTTGCAGCAATGGCTGCAAATTCCCACTTAGATTCATCATAACTTTGATTAAAGTAATTTTGACCATCAGCATTAACAAATCCAGCATAAAATTGAGTATTACCATTAAATAATGGGCTTGCACTAAATAATAAAACTTTTGATTTAATAGATTTTGCAATTACTTGATCAATTCTTCCCAAATCATTATTTCCAATAACTCTTTCAGGTAAATCATTAATTGCATTATCGATGGTTTCAACTATGTAGGTGAAACATTCATCTACTGATTTTCTATCTAGTCTGACTTCTTCATCAGAGGCACTAATTGGTAAATTAACATCTACTATAGGAATTGGTCCATAGTTACTGACTAATAAAAAATGATAATATGCCTTTAAAAAGCTAGCTTCGGCTTTCCATTGATTTTTTTCTTCTTGAGTCATATCTACCACCAAATCAATGTTATCTATGAGGGTATTACAACTTCGAATCCCTTCCCATAGAGACCCTTGACCTCTTCCATTCGCAGAGAAACCAGACCAATACCCCATTAAAGGAGATGAAATGTTTTGCTGACCTTTCATTAACTTTATAGAATTTGGCTCTTTTGATATCGGAACAGCAACTTCGTCGCTAGCTAAAACATAACTAGCATAAGTTCCATCACTTTGAGGTAAATAACTATAACTATTAGCTAAAGCATTATAAGCTGTTTCTTTTCTATTAAAGAGTAGACTCAATTCTTGTGTACCGTCTGGAACTATATCCAAATAATCTTCACAACTAGTAAAAATAAAAATACTACCTAATAAAATTGCGATGTGTTTGTTTTTAATTTTCATTTGTTACTTATTAAAATTTTACTTGGGCACCAACGTTTATAACTCTTTGTAGTGGATAACCAAGACCATTACCTGCTAATTCTGGATCCCATAAATCAAATTTTGAAAAATGAAATAAATTTAATCCTGTTAAATACAGTCTTATATTTGCTGTAGAAAAAATACTCCCCCAATTTTCAGGGATCGTATATCCTATCTCTAAACTTTTTAGACGTAAAAAATCTCCATCTCTTAACCACCAAGTAGATGTTTTTTGATTATTTTGTATCTCATAAGTTGATAATCTAGGCCAAAAAGCGTTTGGATCTGGATTATCTTCAGACCAATGATTATTTGCTATGATACTTAACGCATTTCGTTCATTTACAAATGGTGAAATATCATTCGGGTTGATAAAAAAAGATGATCTTGCCGAACCTTGCATAAAGATAGAAAAGTCTAAATTCTTATAGACAGCGGAGATACCAAAACCATAGACAATTTCAGGTACTGTTGGTTTTCCAATTGGAACTTGATCATTTTCATTTATAACACCATCGTTATTAATATCTGTATATTTAATATCTCCGGGTAAATAAGAATTAGTAGTTGAAAATCCATTAAATTGCTCTGGCGAGTTATCAATATCTTCCTGATCAATAAATAATCTTTCGGCAACATAACCCCATTGTTGATTTACAGGATAACCAATTCTACTTAAATTTTGGTTTTGAAATTGCGGTTCTCCATTCACTAATATTTTATTAGTAGCATATGTAAAGTTTCCTCGAGCTGTAATATAAAAATCTCCACTAAAAGCATGGTTATAATCGATTGAGAAGTCTATACCTTTTGCTTTAACTTCACCAATATTACTGCTAATTACAGCTGTTAGTCCTGAAGTTTCTGGAATATACTCTCGTTCCATGTAAATATTTCTTCGATGTTCAGTAAAATAATCTGCTTGAATGCTTACTTTATTGAAGAGTCCTAGTTCTAAACCAATATTAGATTTTGTTGCAACTTCCCAGGTTACGTTTTCATTTGCATAACGATTAATAATATATCCATTGTAATAATTATTATAATTCGTTCCAAATGAATACCCTGTTCCACCATTATTTAGATTTACCTCTGATAAATAAAAGAATCGATCACTAGGACCCGATATTCCGTCATTTCCTACTAATCCATAAGTATATTTAAGTTTCAATAAATTAACTGATGGCATATTTTCTTTGAAAAAAGTTTCATTTGAAGCAATCCAACCAAAACCAACAGACGGGAAAAAACCAAAACGATTCTTTTCAGCAAATTTTTCTGAACCGTTATAACCAAAATTAAACTCGCTAAAATATCTCGCATCATAATTATAAGAAGCTCTTCCAGAAATACCCATATTTCTAGATGGTAATGTAGAAAATGCAGTATTTCCAGAAATTGTATTTAATGATTCTTGAAAATAAGAAACTAATAAACCACTAAAATCATGTTTTTCGTTAAGTGTTTTATTGTACTCCAGGACTGCTTCATAGTAAAAATTACTATTCCCATAATTATTGACTAATGGATTATTTAAAAACTCTGTTCCTTCTTGAATTTGATACAATGAATTTATAATTCCCTCTGAGGTTTCAACTTCAGAAATTCCGTAATAAAAGGGAGTAAAACTTCTCTCATTTTGGTTTTCTGAATATGTTCTTACAGAAGCTAGTGCTCGAAGCTTTAAACCGTCTGTTATAAAACCAAGATCTTGGTTAATCTGAAATTGAGCTAAAGTGGTGTTTGAAAATCTATCTTTAAACCCCCTGACACTTTCTGCATATGGATTAGCAAAGCCACCATTACCTTTATTTCCAAAAAGAGTGTGATTAAAATTTGCCGAAGCTTCGTCTGCCTCAAAAACTTTTGGGAAATTTGCAGGATTGGCTTGAGCTACTTGCCTAAAGATGTCTGAGGCACTTACGATTGGGCCATTATAGCGTTCAAACAATGAATAAAATTTAGCAGCTACTTTGGTTGTTTTTGTTAAATTGATATTAATATTAGCTCTTAAGTTTGATCGATTAATATCTATGTTATTATTGAAATTATTAAGAGGATCTATTTTAAGCAATCCTTTTTCATTAGAATTAGAAACAGATAAGTAGTATTGAGCTACCTCTCCACCTCCATTTATATTAACATTTAATCGCTTATTAAGAGCAACATCATTAAACAATTCATTGTACCAATCTACGTCTGGATACAAATTAGGATTAAGTCCATTTAAAGTTCCCTCTATTTTAGGTTTTGAATACAATAAAATTGCAGATTGATCTCTCATTCTTTGCGCCCTATTATAAAGCTCCATATAATCTACAGCTCCTAAAAAACTATTTATTTTAGAAGGACTAGAAAATGCACTTTCAAAACGAACAGAAACTTTAGCTTTTCCTTTTTTCCCTTCTTTTGTAGTAACTAACACAACACCATTTGCACCTCTAGCACCATACAAAGATGTTGCTGTTGCATCTTTCATAATTGAAAAAGTTGCAATATTATCTGGTTCTATTCTTGCCAAATCTGAAGTAGTAATTTGTAAGCCATCCAATAAGATTAGTGGGCTATTGTTAAATCCGAATGTTGTAACTCCTCGAATAAAAAAGGCAGCATTATCTTGACCAGGCTCACCAGATCTTTGATAGGATATTAATCCAGAAATTTTACCTGCTAAGGCATTCGTAATATTTGAAGTTGGTTGTTTTAATTCTGAAGCTTTAATTGAAGTCATTGAACCAATAACGCTATTCTTTTTTTGCTTTGAAAAGGCAACAATCCTAATTTCATCCAATTGATCTGAACTTTCTTTTAGAATTACATTAATTTTCTTTTGATCTGAAATTTTAATTTTTTGAGTTTCAAAACCCAAATAAGAAAATATTAAAACTGCGTTTGGAGTATTAATGTTTATAACATAATTTCCATCAAAATCTGTTTCTGCACCGTTAGTAGTTCCTTCTACAATTATTGAAACACCGGGAAGAGCATCACCTTTATCATCTACTACCTCTCCTGAAACTATTACAGTTTGAGAAAACAAAATACTCGGAATAAACAAAAATAGAAATGGAACTATTTTTAAAAATAATACGGTTGATTTATTCATACTATGTGTTTAAAAGTAAAATAACATAGCAGGAAAATTCTTCCTGCTATGAACTTTTTATTTATGTTATAAATATTATTGTTTTATTAATTTCTTAAACTGACCATTAACTTGTAAAAAGTACAAACCAGGTTTTAAGTTTCTTATAGACAACTCATTTAAGTGTATTGTTTTTTTGAATATTTGTTTAGAATTGATATCAAAAATACGAATATCTTTTTTCCCATCTAAATTTGGAAAATATAGCATATCTGTTGTTGGGTTTGGAAAAAACTCAAAACTCGGTTTATCAAAATTACTTACTGAAGCAGTACCTTGTAATTGAGGCCCCATAATGTCATCTATATAAAAAGTAGTGTTTGTAGTATCTCCTCTTCCTAGAAAAATAAATATATGATCAAACTCAACACCGTCTGCAAGTTCAGAAGTATTTAAATATACTGTTTGCCATTGATTCTCAAATATAATCTCTTCATCTGTCTCGTATTGAGCATTAATTTCACTATCATCTCTAGCATCAGCAACTTTAAATCTAATTCCTGTAGTAACAGGTGAATATACTCTAAAAGAAAATATATCATCCTGAGCAGCATCATATGGAGCGTTTAGTTGAAGATGAATTCTTTCCCAGCCACCCCATGAATTGCCTTTTTCCCATTTTTTAACCATATTAGCTCCACCTGCTGGATCAGTAACAGTTGTAAAAGGAGCTTCTGGATCTCCCATTGACTCAATAATAGTTGTTGATGATGTTCCGTCAAAGTCATCATAGATAACAAAATTAATAGCCGAAGAAGTAGTTGTAAATGTTGAGGAAACTCCAGTTACAATATCTTCACTTTCAGCGTATTCAATGGTATTTTCTTTAATTCCAAACCAATAGGTTGTATTAGGGGAAAGTAATATATCTGGTCTAATAGTTATCGATGAATTATCAGAACTTAAAGAAGCTGTCATGGCAACTAAAGTTCCTGTTGCATTATTTTCTCTTAATTCTACAACATTTGAGGCATCTTCAATAGTGGAATTATCAATATTTCTAAATTGAAAATTGGATGAAATTACTGGCTTAGTTATTAGTGTGACATCAGTTGCATTATTCTCAGGATACATCGTATTCTGAACAACTGGTGCGACATTACTTTTTAGATAGTCATCAAAATAATAGGTATCACCGATAGAGGAGTCTCCATTTCCATCTTTATCAAAATAGATTTGAACTCTGTCATAATTAGTGGCAGTAATTGCACCAAAATTAAACACTAATTCTACCCATGTATTAATTTCTGTTACTTCGATTTTTTGCTCGTGACCCTGTCCATAATCTGGGAAGTTTTGAAGTCTAACTGAAACCCCTACAGGTTTATTTACCCATACTTTTACTTTTATGAATGGAGTTTCAGCAAAATCGAATGGTAATAATGGAGTAGCACCATTTACTAAAGAATTTTCCAATCCTGCACTACCATCATTATATGTATATTCTCCTACATTATTTGATACATTAATTCCAGACTTATCTGGGTTTTCAATAACAGCAAATCCAACTCCACCCCAAGATTCAAATCCAACATTTGTGTTCGTAGTATCAAAATCAAAAAGCATATCATTTATATCTCCAATTACTCCCTCTTTTGTTGTAAATGTTGCAGAAACTCCTGTTACAGGTAAGTCATTTGAATATTCGATAGAACCATCAATAATTCCATACCAATAGGTTGTAGAATTCTCTAAATCTAGAGACGGATTAATTGTTATTCTATTTTTATCTTGATTTATATCTGCAGAAAAAGAAACATCCTCACCGTTTTCACTACCTATTCTAACAGCAACACTATTACTTAAATCTGTAATTTCAGAATCATCTAAATTTCTAAAAAAGTCATTGGTGGTAATTTCTAAATTTGTAGATACTGAAGTGTCAACATCACCATCTGCAGGTGAAAATTCCTGAGCAGGAGAAGTATACAATTCCGGTCCTTTAATATCATCGAAAAAATAAATATCTCCCTGAGTTGTGTTAGAACCACCAATTTTAATAACAATATTATTCATAAAGATATTAGGATAATTACTAAAATCGAAAATAAGCTCAACCCATTGGTTTAAGTCAGAGGATTCAACAGAGTCTGAAACTTCAATGAAATTACCCCAATCAGGTGAATTTTCTAAATGAAATGTAACATCTATCTCTTCAGTTGAAAAAACTTTCATTTTAAAAATAGAATTTGACTCTAAGTTAAATGGCGAAGTAAAAATAGATGTAGGATCAATTACCCCAATACCAATATCATTATTGTCTCCAGCAGTAAACTGACCAACAAAAGCAGAGGGATTTGTAGCGTCAGATACAGGATTAGAAACTTTGGCAAAAGTTGAAGAGGTGTTCCAACTATTAAAAACAATGTTGGGATTGTTATCATCAAAATCTATATGGGCAACCTCCTGAGCTTTAATAATAAATGAGGTCATAATTAGAACGAGTAATAATCTTAATTTCATTTTAAAAAGAATTATAAATTAATTATTTAATTTTTTTAACAACAAATAATTAAAAATTTATCTGTAGCATTTTACAAAAATACTTTTAAAACCAGTAAACAACAATTATGATACCTTTACAAAAGCTATAAATTTAAAAAAAACACCTCTACAAAAACTTTGTTAAAAATAATAATGCATTGATAAACAGAAGTTTAATATAAATCAAAAACTTTGAATATAATTAGATAAGTTTACTTCTTTAGATAGATTGAATTTTTTCCTTAAACGATATCTGCTTTGTTCTATACTTGTAATCGCTACATTCATAAGCGATGCAATTTCTTTTGAAGAAAGATTTAATTTGAGATAAGCACTAAGTTTAATTTCGTTTGAGGATAAATCTGGATGCCTATCTCTTAGGTTAACAAAAAACTGAGAATGAGAATTTCTGAAATGAAGTTCAAAGGCCAACCAGTCTTCTTTATCTAAAATATGATTGTCAATTTTCTTGATTAATTTTTTAAAAGAATAATGTAAAGAACTATCTACTATATCATCATCGATACTTTTTATATCCTTAATTAAATCAATAAGAAGCTCTTTCTTTTTTATATTATTAAGTGTTGAAGAAGCCAAAGCAAAGTCTTTCTTTTTAATTTCTAGATTTAAATTTTTCTCTTTTAATAATAATAGTTCCTTATCAGTTGCTAATTTTTCTAATTCAAACTTTTCTTTTTGACGTTCTCTTTTTTGTTTTTCTAATTGCTTTAATTTTTGCACATATTTATTGTTTTTTGTTTTTAAGAAAGCTCTATAACTAATAAATATTATAAAAAATATTAAGAGATAAATTATTTTAGCAATTCTGGAAATATACCATGGATAATTAATGTAAAAAGGTATTTTTATACTTTCAGTTACATGATTAACTTCAATTTTTGCTCTTATTTCTAAAATGTAATTACCTGAGGCAAGTGATGGAAATTTAATTTCAGATTCATTAACCCAATTAGACCATTCATTTTCCAACCCACTTAATTTATATTGAAATTGTCTAGAATTACTTATTGGAGATTTTGGAATAGCAACTCTAATTTTTAAAAAATTATTACTGTAGGGTATTTTTAGATCATTTTTTAAATTTACAGATGCAGTAATCGTATCCTTTGAGCTTATAAATTGTAATGATTTAATTATTGGCGATACTTGTGGTTTTTTATTTAATATTTTGTCAATGTCATGAAAAATCATACCATTATCTATACCCAATGCATAAATTGATTTATTAATTTTTTTAACATTATTAAAATCTTTTAAATGACGATTCCAAATTGTATAAAAAGGCTCTTGAATTTTATTAAAGTCATTTCCATTTCTAAAGACATACCCAAAAAAATTTGGTGTAGAATACCAAAAAATATTTTCATCCTGTAAGATGTAATTAATGTTTTTAAGCCCTTTAAATATTTCTGAAGGGTATGAAGCTTTTATAAATTCATTATCAAGGGCATCATAAAAAAAGAAACCTTCTGGATTATAAAACACCAAGTTTCCATCAATTTTACAGAAATATGAATACCTTGAAATATTTTTATTTTCTACACCATAAAATTCAACATCAATCAATTCTGTAGCACTATCAGTTAATTTAAGTCTATAATACCCTTTTGATGGATGAGCAACCCACAACTGATTGTATTGATCAAATTCTAAAAATCTTGAAGACTCACCAAAATTCTCAAATTTTCTTATAAAATTCCATTGATTATTGGTTTTTTTAAAAACAGCTACTCCAGAATAAAAACCAACATACATAAGGTTCTCAATTTTAGGATGTTTAACAAAGGTCCAGGCTCCACCCTCCAAGTGAATGGTTTCTAGAGAATTATCACGAACCACAGAAAGTCCTTTATCACTTCCAACAATTAATTGTCCATCTACTTCATCTATGTTCCATATTTGCTCTGCACTATTATTAACAAGTTTTGGTTCTGAAAAAGAATTTTCAATATCCTTAACAAACAGACCTTGATAGGTTCCTAAGTATAAAGAAGTGCCTTTTAAAAAACTTGTGTATACAGTTCCAAAGCCACTTTTGTTGTCTAAAAGATATTTAGTATTACTGTTTAATTCTAGATAACTAATACCGGATTCTGTTCCCAACCAAATATTATGATTATTATCTACAAAAATTTTACGAATAGCATTATTTGAAATTCCATTATTTTTATTAAAATGAGCTAATTTTAGGCCTTCATTAGAAATAATGTAAAATCCATCTCTAAGAGTTCCAACTATAAATAGATCGTTTATGTATTTTTCAACATCAGTAACAATAGATTTTTCTATTTCAGTATTAATCTTCCATTGTTTCTTTTTTAATAATCCATTCTCTAAAAACCAGAAACCATTGTTTTTTGTGGCAATTATTAAACCTTTCTTTTTAGTTTCAAATACTTCAATAATATTTAAGGATAAATTTTCTGAACCCTTAATTATTTTTTTTTGATTGTCTATAATTTCAAATAAGCCAATGGAAACATCTTGAACAAAGACTCTATCATTGGAGGAAAAAAGCTTACTAAAACCCTTAATTGCAGGCACTGTATTCAACTCACTGTTATTTGGATTGTATATGAAAATTTGTTGGAAAGATTGAAAATAAATAACTCCATTTGCTGATACTATATTTAAAAATACAGGCAATAAAGGTGCTTTTTTGGTTGGGTATTTAAAATATAAACTTGAATATTCTAGAATTCCTTTGTCATTTTTAAACCAAAATCCAAAGCCACCAATACCAGCTGTATATATATGATCAGTATCATCATAAAGAACGGCCCTTAAATCAGATTGATCCTTGGTAGAATAATTGCGCCAGGAAAAACCATCATACTGCATCAAAAAGCCAGGTTTAGCAAAATAGATTTCACCATTGTCATCTTGAGATATGTCAAATACCTTAAAACCATTTTTTATTTCCTTTTTTGAAAAATTTTTCACAAAAGGACTACCGAGTTCGTTGATGGTTTGACTTATGATTAAATTGCTATGAATAAATACTAAAATTAGTGCAATAGGAAACCTTTTCGCTGAAAGTAAAAAAAGAAATTTTATTGTAAATTTTAGCATGTGATTAAGAAGGCTTGTACTTTTAGATTATTTGACTTGAATTTTTATATATAAAAATAATATTATTTTTTTTAAACCGCTTTTTTAATTTGCGATTTTAAATCTCTCATAAAACGGTGGAAATCTACAGTAATTCTGTGTCTATTTGTATTGATTTGCTTCATGTGGGGATGAGTAACCTCTCGCTCGCATAAAGACTCAATATTTGAAGGTCGCTTCCATGCTTTTTTTAAAGCCAAGCTCAAAAGTTTACTTTGTTGTTCAGCTCCTGGCCAAATACATCCTAGGGGTTGAAACATCCCTATAAAAAAAAGGTTGTCATATTTTGGATGAAACATTTTTAAATAAAGTGGAACAGGGCCTTCTCTATAATTTAAAAACTTTTCATCAAAAAAAGGGTGTGCTAATGCAAAACCAGTACACGCAATTATGAAATCAAATTCCTCATTGGTGTTATCTTTAAAAAATACTTTTTTACCTTCAAAATGATCAATCTCTACCTTAGGCATTATTTTACCGTGTCTTATTTTATATAACAACTCACTATTAATAGTTGGATGAGTAGCTCCAAATTTATGACTTGGTTTTTGTAATCCGTATACATAATTTGATCCATTATTAATTTCAGCAATTAACCCAGCTAAAAGATTTCTCAGATAAATAGGTAAAAACTTCATTTTTGTAGCAAAAACATCAGTTGGCTTTCCCATTAAAAATTTAGGGACAATTCGATACCCTCTTCGCCAACTTATAGCTGTTTTAGTAGTAACTCGACTAGATTCAACAGCCACATCACAAGCAGAGTTTCCACCACCAATAACTAAGACTTTTTTACCAGCAAAGGGAGCTGCTTTTTTATATTGATGAGAATGTAAAAAACTACCTGAAAATTTACCTGGATAGTTTGGGTATTTAGGTTCCCAGTGATGTCCATTACAAACAACTAAGTCTGTGAAAGTTTCTACCTGCTTATGTTCATCTTTAATTGTAGTTACTTCCCAAAGGCCATTATCTTTTCTTTCACAACTTTTAACAAGCGTATTAAATTCAATATGTTGATAAAGTTTAAAATGTTTGGCATAAGATTGAAAATAGTGCCTGAGTTCCTCATGTGAGGGATAATCTGAAACTTCAGGTCTAAAAGGAAAATCTTCATATTGAGATAAGGTTTTTGAACTAATAATGTGTGTGGTTTCAAAAACACTAGAATGGCTCTCATTTTCGTTATAAATCCAGTTACCACCAACATCACTATTATAGTCATAGGCGGTAACAGATATTCCTGCTTCTATTAAGTTTTTGATGGCTGGAAGGCCGGAAGGACCGGTACCAATAATACAAACCTGTTTATTCAAAATAGTTCTTTATTAGTCATAAGAAAAATAAAGATAAATAATATGTTTAGATAATACCTAATTTATAGAAATGACTTTAGCAAATAGGATCCCAATACTACTAGGAAAAATAATATAACTGATTTTCCACTTTGAGTTATTAAAATTTTATGTTTTTTATTTAATTTATTATGAAATAACAAACAAGATGAAGATGTAAAAACCGATAAATTGATGAAAAAAAGTGGTTGATCTCTAATAATAATAGCCAAAACACAAACTGAAAAAGTAATTATAGCGCTAAAAAACAATAGCTTAGCTTCACTTATAAAAAGTTTTCTCAATAAGTAATTTAAGAGTAACATTAAAACCAAAACAAAACCAACAATTGAAATATCTACGATAGTATCAATCTGATAATTAAGTAATCTAATAGTAACGAAAGAGATTAATAAATAAACTAAAAAAGAAATTAAAAGATTATTATTATCAAATGTTTTTTTTAAAATTGGAATTAAAATAATTAAAAACCCCAACATTAAAATATTTACTTCAATTTTAAAAAATATTAAAAAGAAAATTGAGGGTAGGACACAACCTAATACAAAAATATAAAAACCAATACCGTATAAATTATTTAATCTTTGAGAATTTTTGTGAAGAGCTCCTGAAAGCAATGAGTAATTAATTTTTCTCTGAACTAAACTACACGATAAGAACAATAAAATAACAGATAAAATTGTTGCAGGAAATGCAAAAAGTAATGTAGTAATCATTTTTAGGGGTTATAAATAAAAATGTTAAAAAACAAAATTAAACAAAATAAAATTAATTTCTATAAAATTTATCTTTATAAAGATTAAAAAGCCAAAGTAATTACTTTGGCTTTTCTTAATCTAGGGGATTGATTTATAAATAATTAACTAAAAATTATCAATTCAATCAAGGGTAAAAATTAATACTTTAAAATTAGTTTTATTATTAATAGTAATTATAAAATATAATGGACGATTATATTCTTAAAAAAAAATAAATGATCTCTTTTTGTGTCAAATAAATGCTCTTTTTAGCAACAAGCTTTCCAATTAAGTAATTAGATGTATTTTTATTAAAAAAAATTATTATTTATCAAGATAAAAAGTTAAAAAAAACGACTTTTTTTTTAATAAATTAAAAAATTAACAAACAATAATAGTAAAATAGATTTTAAATTTTACACCCCCCCCAAAAAATGAATAAATTTAAATTATTCTTGCTCTGCTTTTTTATATTTCTTAGCACAACAGCTCAAAACTCCAGGTCTCAAATTTTAGATTCTCTAAAAAATATTTATATACAAAATGTTAAATTACATAAGAAGTTGAATCCTAAAGAATATTCATTACTATTCCACAACCTTTTATCAAAAATAGATGCAGAACTAAACCATTTAAGTAATAATAGTAAAAGAAAAAATCTTAAAAAAACAAAAAATAACCTAGATGAAATAAAAAACCTGAAAGCTTTATCAATACTAGAAATTATGTTATATGGATATAATGTTAGGGGCAATTTAGATTCTATTAATTATTACAGACAAAAAATTGAATTATTAACAAATGATAATGGAGTCATAGGGAAATCTTACGGAATCACTGCCTATACATATAGATTACAAAATAATTATTTAAATGCCATAAAAAACTATAATAAAGCTATTCAATTTTATAAAAATTCTAAAGACAGAAAAATTCAATACAAACAGATTCATGTTTTAGTGAATCTAAATGCTTGTCTCATAGCAACGAAAAATATTACTATAGCAAAAAAGAATTTAAAAGAACTTGAAAAAACAATATTAAGATTCCCAGAAAACCCAAGATTTAAGAATCTAAAAGAATTAATTAAAATTATACAATCTGAAATTTTAGTTGAATATGATGATTCTGATCAGGCGATTAAGATTTTAAAAACAGTCAACACCAAAAATCTTGATTTACTTGCGTTGCGAAATAGATATTATGATGTTCTTAAAGATGCTTATTTTAACGTTGGAAATTATTTATTAGCAGAATATTCTTTTGACAAACTATTCCCCGAAGACTCTTATAAAGGGCTAGATTACTATTATTTTAAGCTCCAATATGCCAATGCTAACAAAAATATTGAAAAAGCAGATAATTACTTCAATGAGTTTAATAATGTATATAAAATCAATTCGACTACAAAAACCCCCTACACTGATTTAAGTTTTGAGTATCAAAAAAATATAAGTGATTATTACGTTTTAAAAAAAGACTTCAGAAAAGCTTATCAATTTCTTGAAAATTCAAAAGAGCTAAATGAAAAATATATTAATAAAGAAGCAAAAGTGAAATTTGAAATTTATTCATTTTATAGCCAAATAGCTAATGAATTGGAAGAAATGAAAAGATTAAATGAGTTGAAAGATCAAAAAATAATTGACAACCAACTTATGTATATTAAAATTGGTGTAACAATTCTAGTTGTTATTATCATCATTTTGATTTTTGTAGAATGGGCTGCTAGAAAAAAACGTTACTTAGCTACTCTCACACAAAAATCTCAAAGATCAATTTTGGAAGCAAAAGAACATTTTCTTGAAAATATGTCTCACGAAATTAGAACTCCAATAACCTCAATATTAGGCTATTTATCATTATTAAAAGAAGAAAATTTAATTGCAGACAAACGATTAAATTTTACTAATAATGCTATTGATAATACAAAAAAAATGATGAGTTCGCTTGATAATTTTTTAAACTTAACAAGTTTAGATGGAAGTTCAAAGTTTAAAAAAGCTGAATCATCAATAAAAATAAATGATTTTACAAAAGAAATAAAATCAACTTTTACAGCTACTTTAGAAATAAAGAAAATTAAATTATATTTTAAAACAAATGCAGAAGATAGCTTAATTATTAATTACGATATAGAAATTTTAACAATAATCATTAATAACTTAGTTTCTAACGCTATAAAATACTCTAATACAAATACTTCTATATACCTTACTATGTATTTTGAAAAATCGAAACTAAATATAATGGTGAAGGATGAAGGATTTGGAATTGCAGATAATGAAAAAGATAATATTTTCTCTAGATTTTACCAAACTGAAAGTAATATTTCTAATAGTGGATTTGGTATAGGATTATCTTTAACTAATAATTTGGTTAAAAAATTAAGTGGAAAAATTAGCTTAGAGACAGCGTTAAATGTTGGTAGTGTTTTTAAAGTTGAACTTCCATTAATAATTGATAATTACAACTTAAATACAACTCAAATTGATAAAAATTTTAATTTATTATGCTGTAACTATTCCACAGAAATCGATAAAAAAAATAATTTGCCTAAAGCATTAGTAGTAGACGACAATACAGAAATGATAATTTACTTAAAAGAAATTTTTTCTGATTTTCTTGATTGCACTTTTGCTTTTAACGGAAAAGAAGCATTAACTAAAATTGAAAAACAATCTTTTGATATTATTATTTCAGATTTAAAAATGCCCATAATGAATGGAGTAGAATTTAAGAATGCATTAAATGAAAAAGGTGCTTCTAAGGATATCCCATTTATTTTTATGACTTCAGTAATTAAAGACAATGCAAAAGATATTAACTTATTAAGTTTTGAAGATTATATAGAGAAGCCTTTCAAAAAAGATGAAATTATATCAAGAATTCAGTTTGCATTAGAAAAAAATTTCAATAGAAAAAAATTAGCTACTCCAATAGGTTCTGATATTGAGTTTGATAGCTCGTCTTCAGAACTCATAAAAAAAGTTAAAAACTGTATTTTAAAAAACATAACAAACCCAGACTTTAATGTTATTGCACTTTGTGAAACCTGTGGATACGGTCAAAAAAAAATGAACGAAATCTTAAAATCAAAAATTGGTCTAAGTATCGTTAATACAATCTTAGAAATTAGACTTCTAAAAGCTTATGATTTAATTATTAAAAACAGATATGTAACTTTAAAAGAAGTAGTTTATGCTGTAGGAATAAATAGCAGACCTTATTTTAATAAAAAATTCGAATTGAGATTTGGAATCAAACCTGGAGATTTAAGAAAAAAATATAAAAATTAATCTAACTATTTATAGTAAAAAAACCTTTAATTAATAACTAATTAAAGGTTTTAAGATGTTAGATAAAAAAGTTAATTTATTATTGTGCGCTCATCATAGCATTATAAGCCGTTGGATCAAAAGCATTGTAAGCCTCGATAACTTTTCCGTCTTCCCACTTAAACCATCCATAACCTCTAAGTTCAAGAGTTTCTCCTGAAGATTTTGACACACCACTCCAATCATACCAAACGTTTGTAAAAATCTTACCATCATTATAATACATGGTTGCTGTATCTACATTACTATGAGAAATGTTGTCAAAAAACTGATGTCCGACAGCAAAGCCACTCATCATCTCATCTACACTCATTTTTACATCATTTACTGCAAAAATTGCATTTTCTGCAAAAATTCCTTCTGCATCTTTAAAATTGTTATCGGTATATGCCTTCATGAATTTATGAACCCCTTGGGTATAAATATCATCACCTAACATATACCCAGACATTGGATTATTGTCTTTTGATTGATTTGTGTTTTGGTTACATGCAACTATAAAAGTTGATAAACAAAGTAGTACTAAAAGTTTTTTCATAATTAAATTGTGTTAGTTTCATTACGAAATTAATAAAAACTATTTTAAAAAAAAATTAATTACTATATTGTAAGGGCATTTTATTTCTACACCCGCTTAACCTTTTTAAATAAAATAAAAAATGAAAAAAATTATTTACCTTTTTTTGGGAATTAGCATTATGTATAGTTGCTCTGATTCTGAAAGTGAAGATGCTTCTATACCAGAACTAGATTCCATCATAGGGGTTTGGACACTCACAAACGAAGAATGGACAGGTGCAGGAAATTGGCCAGATGGTCAAGCGAGAGGTTGCTTTATGTCTTCTGATGAAGGCTCACCAGATCAATTAATATTTACAGAAAACAGTGTGATAAAAAATGTTTGGGAATGTTTTCAAGATGGCTCTCTAGCTGAAGATATGGTTGTTTATGGTCCATTAGCTTGGAATAAAACAAGTGACAATACATATTTAGTTGATGGAACTGATTTAGAAGTAACTTTTATAGGGAACAACCAGATGCAATTACCTTTTGACGATGACATTCTTCAAACTTGGGTTAAGAATTAATCATTAACGCTTACTATTAAGAATACAATTAAAATTAATTCTGTGATTCTCATAAATTCTAAATTAGAATTTATGAGAATTTTTTATAAAAAATTAAAAGAAAAAACTAGGCTTTGATGTGGTTGTAGAGACTTATACTATATAACCCTATTGCACCCCACATAACATATATGAAATGTGAGGAAGGAATCCAGACATAGCCTAAAATTAAATTTGAAACTAGTAAAATACCAAGTACAATTAAAAATCGCTGTCTAACCATAAAAATCTCTAAAAATTTATTGGATGTAAAAGAAAGAAGTATACATCCTATGCCTAAAACATAAAGCCCAAGAAAACGATAAATTTGAGTCAAATAATCAGCTAATGTTTGATTACCTTCAACTAAGAAAAGATCAATAAATGTCATTTTTAATCTTTCTTCATTAGCAACTTGATCTAATATCCAAGGCTCAGAGCTAATTAACCACCTTACACCAGACAAGCAAAGTATTGTAGATATAATTACTAAAGGGTATTTAATATAGGTAAGTGTTGTTTTTTGCATTTCAAATAGTTGATGTGAACTTTTAAATTTACGAAAATTAATTTTTATTATGAATATACTTTTTAAATGAAATAAATACGTTTTAATAAAAAAACTATAAATTCATTTAGTATATTTAACAATTGTTCTACACAAAGTTAGAATTTTAAAAAAAATTATGAAAAAAATTTTATACCTATTTATATTAATATCTTCAACACTATATTCTCAAGATTTGTCTAAATTTCACAACAGTGGAAATACAGGTATGTCTAAAAAATGGGTGACTTCTAGTTGGGAATCTGGAACTATTGTTTTGTCTGATGGTTCTGAAATTAATGGAGAAGTAAAAGGAGTTTATGGAGGAGACCAATCTAAAATTGTGAGCTTTAAATTTCGTAAGAAAAAAGGAGAGGACACAAAAAAATATAAAGCAGCGGATTGTTTATTAGTTTCTGTTAAAAACGTAATCACTTTATCCTTACCAAAAAATTTAAAAAAGAAGTCTGGTAAAAAAAGTTTTTATGTAGCCCTATATTTTGGAAAGCACCTAACGGTTTTTGAAAATCCAAAAGCTAGTACCGCTAACGGTCAAAGTACATCACTTTTAGGAAGAAGTGTAGGTAAAAAAACTTCTTTTAGTCAGGGTGGTGGAAGAATGCTAAGTTATTTAGCATTAAAAGATGATGAGTTTTCTAAATTAACAGCGATGAACTTTAGAAAACAAATGAAAAAACTTTGTGCAGATAATAAAAAATGGCTTTCAAGAACATCTGATAAAAAATGGTTTAAATACGGTAATCTTTATACGATTACACATTATTACAACCAAACAAAAGCCAAAGAATAGATGCGTTTATCCATTTCTTTTTATACAAGTATTTATCTAAAATGAATTGAAAAGTTGTTTTACCAGAAACGAATTCTAATATATTTTTTATAACTAATTTTTATATCTAAATACAAGCCGTATGTGGCTAATCTATTGCACTTATATAAAAGTTTATTCCACATAATTTAATTAACAGATACTTCCTCTACAGGAGTGGTGTTTGTTTTAATAGCTTCCGAAAAATAGAATTTAAACTTTAGTTTCCCATCTACCTTAACAGCATAAGTGCTTTCTAGCCATTCAAATTCTAACTTAACTTTACCTTCTGGAGTATTTACGATAAACTCTCCTAACTGTTTAAGTGATATATGTGCAGAATTATAATCGGTGTCCATAACAACATCTTCAAATTTTCGCTTACTGCTAACAATATCAAATGTTTTTACAAAATCAATAAATTCAGCTTTGGTGTAATGCCTACTATTTTCATAGATAAAAAAGTCATCTGTAACCACAGAATTAAAACTACTTAAATCATGATCTAATACTTCAAAAAAAGTCTCAAATGTGTCCATAACTTCTTTTTCAGAAATTTTTGTAGGACTTTGACATGCAAAAATTAAAATGGCGGAGAGTAAGAGTAGTTTTTTCATGAGTTAAATATTTTAAACTTCAAATATAATAAATAGTGGTTGTTTACTTTTTTTTGAATGACAAATCTTTCGCTTTAAGTGTATTAATAAGGTTTGGATTGATTTTTTGTAAATCAGCTGCAAATTTTAATTTATGCTTTGGGGAGATAATAAGTTCATCAAATTTACCATAAGTAATTTCAATTCTATCAAATGAGGCGGCAGGAGATGATATAATAGAACTAGATTTTGAGATTTTTTTCATGTCCATTATATTTATCGAATTAAAGCGGAAAAGACCACATTTAATGTGTAACATCTGTTGATCAATTGTATACGTTGTATTAAAAAACATATGTATAATTAATCCATATATAGCAATTAACCCTGCAGTAGTCACGAACATGGCATTACTAAAACCGTCATGAATAAAGTTAGGAATTAATGACCCGAAAAAAACTACAAAAACTACAATCAATAAGGTATAGGAAACTTTTGAATAATATATCATTACAAATAAAATTAAAACAAATATAAAAATTCATATAACACTATTAAAGAATTTAATTTAAAGTGAATCAATAAATTTTTAACTCGATAATTTGCCGCTCTTTGACTGACAATTGAATGAAAATGTGTTTTGAATAAATGATCACCTTTTATACGCTGAATTATAATTAAGCTTTGTTTACTCCTATATTGTATTTCAAACCTTATAATAACTCACCAAATTATGGTTCAATATTTTTAATATTTGTTATATTTGAAAAAACCAACCTAAAACCAACCTTTTATGAATTTCAGTAAAATTCGCTTTATTCTTGTCTTTTTAATTACCGCTAACTTTCATATTTACGCTCAATCTTCAGATAAAGCTATTGCAGGAATTTCCCTAGATAGGCTTGAGCATTATGAAGAATTTATCAGTCAGGAAATAAAACAAGATAAGATACCCGGTGCTACGGTACTCATTGTTCGTGATGGAAAAATTGTTTTACAAGAATCCTATGGACATCGAGATATTGAAAGTCAATCTTCAATGAAAACTGATGACATTTTCTTTATTCAGTCTATGACCAAGCCAATCATTACAACAGCCTTTATGATGTTGTTTGAAGAAGGGCATTTTATGTTAACCGACTATGTTTCAAAATATCTTCCAGAATTCAAAAACTTAAGAGTCATTAAAAATGTAAATGATAATATCACTGGTGAAACCATAGCCTTAGAAAAAGAAATTACTATAGAGCAATTATTAACACATACAGCAGGTTTAACACATGGGCTAGGAAATAGTCAATTTGAACAGGGGTATAGGAAGGAATATTTTATGCAGGAATGGCCTGATATAAAATCTAGAGCAATTCAAGCCAGTAAATTACCTTTAGTTGATCAACCAGGAAACATTTGGTATTATAGTGTGGCACCTGATATCATAGCTACATTAATTGAGAAATTTTCTGGAATGAGTACAAATGATTTTCTAGAGACTAGAATTTTTAAGCCTCTGAATATGAAAGATACTGGCTATAATCTTTCAAAAGAACAGCAAGCCAGAGTTGTAAAGGTTACCAATAAAAATAATGAAGGGAATTTGACAAATAGTGATTACCAACCTCCTATGAAAAAAAATACTATTTGGAGTGGGGTCAATGGTCTTTTTTCAACTACTGCAGATTACATGACTTTTTGCCAAATGATAATGAATAATGGTCAATGGAATGGAACTCAATTTTTAAGTAGAAAAACAATAGAATTAATGACACAGAATCATGTTGGTGATAAATACCCAGCTGAAGGTGTAGGTTTTGGATATGGATTTGCTGTGATGTTGGACGTTTCAAAAACGGATTTACTGGGCTCAAATGGAAATATCTGGTGGGGCGGTGCCTTTAATACACACTTTTTTATTGATCCTAAAGAAAAGTTAATTTCTATCTTTATGACCCAATTAAACCCTTACACTAATTATTATCACGATAAGATGAAGCAATTAGTTTACCAGGCTATTGTAGATTAATTTCTTTAATGAATTTTACCCATGAATTATTATCATGATAATTCTGCTTAAAGAGTTTATCTCCAAGTCCAAGAAAAAATATTAAAATAGAAATCTATTAAATAACCTTAATAACAAACAAATCATGAAAAAAATAACATTAGTATTAGTAATAGCCTCGTTCATAATCTCTTGTAACAATTCCGTAAAAGAAATTGAAATTGATAGAAAAGCTGGGGAATGGGTTAAAACAGGAGTAAAATATTCAATTGGATCTGATGCGGATGTAGCTATTATTAAAAAAATGTTGTCAAGCCATGTGTCATTAGATGCTGAAGGTGTATTTTCTTCAATACCTGACACCTTAACTTATTATCCACATAATATGAAATCATCTATTAAAATGGATGTTAACATGCTAAAGAATTACTTTGCTCAATATGACTCCATTCAAAAGCAAGTGCTATACTACCTTCCATATAATGTAGATACTTGGACGGGAAGTATCGTTCAAGTAGGAGCAGTTGAAACAAGATTTAATAAAAATGGAACTATTGAAAGAGATCGAATAATTGATAAGTTTTTTATTGGTAAGGACGGTTTGATTCATACCATACGTGAATGGAGTGCAGATTGGTAAAAAAATAAAGTAGTGGTTATATTTTAATATTAGGGTAGGTATCAATAAAATACCTTTCTAACCATAAAATTGCAACCAATTGTTTTACACCAAAGTGTATTTAATACCATAAATTTTTATTTACTCAATAGTTTCTACAAATGCTATTCAGCTAGATTATTTTTATCGTTAAAATAATAAATGTTTTTTTTCTTTACTTCTCCAACCCGCTTGGTTTGTATAATCAACAAAAAATATTTTTAGATCACTTTGATTTGGATAGTCAACAAAATAAATCTTTTTGTCTGCTTGATTAGCATAGTTTACAAAATACCATAATCCTTTATTTTCATTTGCCTGGTTTGCATATTTAACTTTGTATACATTCAAATCTGCTTGATTAGCATAGTTTACAACAAAAACTTTCAAATCGGCTTGATTAGAATAATTAACAGAATATATTTTTTGTGAATAACATAAAAATGAACTCATAAAGAGAACTAATAAAACAATTGATTTCATAAACTAAATTTAATGATTTCTAAGCTGATTGATAACAATAAACCTTTATTAATATAATTTGAAGCCAAGAAAAGTCTTTGATAAAAAAATTCACAAGGATAAAAGTAAAAAAACCCTCCGGATGGAGGGTAAATAAAATTTATACTAAAGGTTAATTACTTTAAAGGAGAGACTTCAAATTTCATTGTTTGCCCAACAAAATCTACAACTCCACTCACAATCATAATATTTCCATCAGTTACATTGTCATAGGAATACATTTTAAAAATTTTACCTTCCTTTTTATAAACGCCTTGTAAGGTAGCTTTCACAATTTCTTCTCCCATCTGTGTCCATGCAAAACCAGTAAATTCTCCACTAGTAGTACTGTTATTGTGATTTGTAAATACATATGACAAATACGCTTTTCCATAAGGGCCTGCATCACCTGAGGCAGAAAGTTCGTAATTAACTCCGTCTCTTGTATGAACTGCATCTATATCGAAGACGGCATCAAATGTTGTTGCAGGATCCCACTTAATATCTTGAGAATACGCTAAAGAAGTAATAAGAAATAATAAATAAACTATTTTTTTCATTTTGTTAAAAATTTAAATTAATAAAAACAAATATAATTTTTTTTACATAGATTTCAAAAAACAACTAATTATTGAAAAAAAACAAACTTTCGCTATGCTTGGATTTTCTTATTCTTTGTTTACTTGAACTAGCTTATAATTATATAATTGTGTAGCTACCAAAATATCGCTGTTGTATTTTCTGAGAGAATAAATTAAACCATCCTTCATTTTAAATATCCAAACATATTTGTTATCATATTCACCATTTTTACCTTCTGCATCTCCCTCTTGTATTATGGCTACACCATTATTATCAGAAATAGCATCAACTGTTTTTAAAACAATACCATTAGGAAGTATTTCAGATATAATATTTTTAAAAGCAAATATCTAAAGGCTTTAGATCTAATTAATATTGAATTAAAATAATTGGAAAGGAATAAAATTTAAAGTATTAACAACAACCACAGTTTCTCTTAGGTACATGACTTTTTGATTTTTTTATTTTACAAGAATATAGAGGGTGTTTCGTAAGAAATATTTCTGCTAACATAACATTAGAAATAAAATTATCTTCTCCAAATTTATTTCTCAATGTAGATCAAAATTATTCAATTGTATATTGTTTTTTTCAAGACCTAAAGGATTGCAATCGCTTTCTTTCATAACTAATATCGGAATAACTAAAATGATATTTAATTAAAAGCAGAAAAGGAATAATATTAATATTATTCCTTTTTTTGATATTGTATCTGTAATTAGTTGTAATCTAACTAATAAGAATGATAGCTTGAATTAGGTTGTATAACTTTAAGCCCCTTTTCACCACCTTTCATTAAAGGAACCATCTTTGAAATTAAATCGTCTTCCGTTTGTCTCCAATTAAGATAAACTGCATACTTTTCGTAACTCTCCCAGTTTCCAACTAAATAAAATGTGTTAGTTTCATCATTAAAAGCCATTTCATAACCATAACATCCGTCATATGCTGCAGTAGTTGGAAGGCCTTGTTCACTATTCAATAAATCTAGCATCTCTTGTTTTTTTCCGTTTTTAACTTCAACCTCAATGTATACTAAATTTTTAGAGTATACCGCATCCATCATTCCTCCAAAATCAAAGAAATCTCCCTGGGCAATAATCTTTCCTTCATCATCAAAATTCATATACCAGTATCCTTTAAGATTTAGTTCTTTTCCTGTTGATACATTTGTTCCTGTCCAAGTTCCATAGGTTCTAACACTTCCGTCTAAGGAACCATCTTCCCCAGTTCCAGGAAGCCAATTATCGGCAGTATATCTAATGTTATCAAATGCAGCGTGATACCCCTTTAGCATTCCAACATATTGGTCATAACCAACAGGTTCAGAACCGTACATAGATGTGTTAGACTCAATGTCTTTGCTCACTAAAGCTAGCTGCCCTTCAATATCCTCCTGTCCATGTAACTCAAAAAGCTTTTGTGCCGTTGCTAAATTTTTAGAATAATTAGGGTTTGTATTACAATTGCTAAAAAGTATAGCAATTGAAAATAATGTAATTAGTTTTTTCATTTTATAAATTGTTTAGTTTTTAATGAAACCAAATTTAATAAAAATTTTTAAAAATTGCAAAACACAACTAATTTATAGTTAACGGTAAATTGTATGTGAAGTGGCAGATTGCGTGGTAGTTTCCTATCATAACGCTACTTAGTTTGAGCGAGCTACAAACCTTGATATTTGCCACTTTCCCAGTCATTACTTATACAAAATGTTGTATGCTGGGTTTTGATTCACTATTTGTTAATCTATAAGTTATTATTCAGAAAGTGTGCCATTAGAAAATCTTTTTAAAAGTTCCTTATTTGTTATGGTCATATATTCAACAATAGTTTCATAAGGATTTCCATTAATGTCTAAAAGTCCTTGTTTCAAAACATCGCCTGCTCCTCTGCTAATGTATTGACATCGATTGTATCCTAAAATATAGGGGTTTTTAAATACAGCATTAAGGTAGTCATTATATGATTTTCCAGCCTCTTCTTGCGATGGTAACTGTTGCCACATGGTTTTTGGGTAATCGTCAGTATAAAAACTTCGCTGGTGGTCGCAAATCATAATTGGCTTTTTAACGACTGAATACATTTGTTCAAACTCAGCAATATTAATATGAGCTCCCCCAGGCTGAAATGCTATAGCATCTACCCACTGATTCTGTTCCTCAAGTACATAATCAGGATGATCACCAAAAAGGTAACGTTCCCCTAAAATAAGTCGGTTTGGATCTTTTTCCTTGGTGTAAGTTCCAAGAACACGATAAAACTCACGTGCAATAAGTCGTAAGAAGCTTTCATCATCAGATTTTACTGATGCTTTATTTCTATCTGTAGTGGAGAATGAACTTGATTTTACATCATCCCAGTTAGTTGCTGAGATATTATAAGTAGAATTTACACTTTCCAAATTATTTCTGTGCTGTTTTTTTAAGAACTCCACATACATGGTTTTTCCAGGAGAATTAGCTGGTAATTCACGGTAAAATATTAACCAGTTTGTTCCTCTCTTTTTATATGCTTTATCCAAACTCCACTGAGGAATATCGTTCCAATAGTATCCCATTATGTTTTTGTTGTTGCCTGCCTTATTAACCATATTCTCAATATGCTTCTCAACAACAGCATGATATGCAGGGTCGAATACATCTTCATATGAAAAGGCAGTATCAGATTTCCATTGAGAATTTTTAATAGGGTAGCAAGCTAACATACCAGGCATCTTATGGTACATATCTCCGTTGGTGTGATACGACAAAGAGTTAAACCCCCAACTTCTTAGATTTTTTTCAGCTTCATTGTTATATGTATCCCAGTTACTATTATACTTGGTCTGAAATATATTATTTGGTCCTATTTCCTGAACTGCCCCGAGATGAGTTACTCCCAATGCCAACATTCCATGACCTTCAGGAGTTACAAAGCAATATCTGCCATTAATTTGTTGAATAGTAAAATATTCATTTGGCGTACCTTTAATACTTAATATGCCTCCGTAAGAATCTACCGCTATTGAATTTTGAAAGGTTTTGTTGTCTATGCTTTTTTGAGCAAAAATTAATTGATTTGCTAAAAGAATTATTAATGAAATAAAGTGTACTCTTTTCATATTTTATAAATTACGATTCATTTGTTTAGTATTTTAAATTCAAACCTAATATACTAAATTCTTTAAATGATATTAAAATTTTTCAATACTAATTTGAGCTGTTCTAATAATCGCTGGAAGAATTTCTATTAATCTTTGAGAGTATTTAAACGAGTTCTTTTTAAATAAAAAAACGGTTACACTATAATAGTATAACCGTTTTATTGATTTAGTAGACAACTCTATTAAAATATCGAACATAAGTTTTACTCCAAGAGATTTTGAGTTAACAAACTATTTGATCAAGAATCTTGTATCTAAAGATTATTTTTAGAAACACTATTTTTGATAGAATTAATTTAAAAAAATCAATGAACAATAAAACGACTTTTTTAATTGGAATCATAGGAGTTAGTCTTTTTGTTGTTTCCTCTGTTTTAGGTGGTATTTTAATTGAAAATTATAATATGACAAGTCAATTAATAAGTGAATCATATGCCATTGACACTGAATATGGAATAATTTTAAGAATATTTGGTTACATCCCAAGCGGTATTCTGATTACCTTATTTTGCTTTCTTGGAGTTAAATATTTTCAACCTTCCATATTAATCAAAATAGGATTTTACGGAATCGGAATATTTTATGGGCTAGCCACATTAGTTGTTGGAATATTTCCATGTGATAGTGGATGTAACAAGGGGTTAATCGATCCAAGTTTTTCGCAACTAATTCATAATTTTACAGGATTATTAACGTATCTATTTGTTCCTTTTTTAATGATTTTAATTGGATTAGGATTGAAAAAATCAACCTATTATAGTTTCTCTGTGCAATCGATTTTACTTGGAATAGTCAGTTTTCTTTTAGTATGTGTGATAAGTTCAGAATTGACTTCTGAATATATTGGACTATATCAAAGAATTATAGAATTGGTTTTTGTCTTGTGGATAATCTTTTGTGCTAATGAAATAAAAAGTAAAAACGGTAACACTTTATAAAAGTATAACCGTTTTATTTTTTAAGAAGCGGGAGTTGAATTCATTATTCCATGTTGTTCCGCAACGAGCTAGAAATACTTCTGTTATTTCTTTAATTGGTCAAGTTCATCAATCATTTCATCAATCTTTGTAATTAATCTACCGTAGACCAAATAATTTGATAATCTAAAAGTAACAATACCAATAACTGACAGGGATCCTAATATCATTATAGATTGAATTAATAATTGTTTTGAAGAATACGTGTCTAAAATAAAATTTTCCATATTTGATTCAAAAATAAATATGCAAACTCCTACATATCCAAAAAATGGTAAACCAATGCCTAAAAGACGAGTAGTAAATCTCACATTATTTTTTATCATTTCTTGAAGTTTACCCAAATATTCATAGCAAGATTGGCTTGTATTTATAGTGTTTAAAAACTTTAATTTTTTTCTATTTAAAAAAAATAACGATAGTATTAATGCAGATATATACAATCCAAATAGGAGTTTTGATTTTATTATGAAAAAGATTAAAATTATAATTGAAAGAGGGATCATACTCCAATTATCTTTTTTTGAGACCGATTTTAATTTATCGACTGTTAATATTGATTTTTTTGTATAAAGATCATCTATTACAGGAGGAATTAAATATTTTTCATCCTGAAATCCTTTTGACCATAACTCTTCTATTGATTTATCCATTTAATTGTTTTTTTATTTGTTTTTTTATTCTTGTTATTTTTACTCCAATTGAATTACTATTTATTCCAATTATCTGAGAAATTTCTTTATAAGTCTTCTTTTCTAAATAGAGAAGAATGATAGCACGGTCAATTTCTGACAACTTTTTTATTTCTTTATAGAGTCTTGAAATATCATTAGAGTAATCTCTTGACTCTTCATTTTCATCAGATTCATTAGAAAATTGATTATAATTTTGCTCAAAATCATATGCATCATTATGTTTTTTTTGTTTTCTCAATAAGGAAAGACAAACATTTAGAGCTATTCTATAAACCCAGGTAGACCATTCGGATTTATTTTTGAAATTTTCTCTACTTTTCCATATTTGTAAACAAACTTCCTGGTAATAATCTTCATAATCCTCTTGAGAATTAGAATAAGCTCTACAAATTTTGATAATTATTCCTCTGTAGGGAAAGATATTCGTTTTGTAAAAATCTTTACTCATATTTGTATTTTCTTGTTTAGTGTCAGTACTTTAATTTTATTACACTTAAGTTTAGTTTTAAATAATAATAACAGATTTATAAAAGAAATATAACGTTGCTTAAAAGTAGTATATTCCTTATGAGAAAGTGAGTAGAAATACAAAAACGGTAACACTTTATAAAAGTATAACCGTTTTATTGTTTAAGAAGCGGGAGTTGAATTCATTTCTCCACGTTGTTTCGAAATGGGCCATAGAGGAGAACAGCCCAAAGAA
>CAJXSU010000003.1 GCA_913061465.1 uncultured Flavobacterium sp. | reverse complement strand
GAAAAATAGTAGCGCAAATTGATATTGATACTCAAGGATGGGATGGTACTTATGGCGGTAAAATATTAGCCTCTGATGATTACTGGTTCTCTATTATGCTTGTCGATAGAAATGGAGCCCTAAGAGAAAGAAAAGGAAACTTCTCACTGTTGAGAAGGTAATTATAACTCTTTTTTAATTAACTAGTTCGTTATAGACATCAAAAGGATTTATACTTTATAAGATGGATTTTAAACTTCACTCTGAATTCAAACCAACAGGAGATCAACCTGAGGCAATAAAGCAACTAACTGATGGTCTAAACTCTAAAGAAAAATTTCAAACGCTTTTAGGCGTGACTGGATCTGGAAAAACATTCACAATTGCAAATGTTGTTGAAAGAACCAATAAACCAACCTTAGTATTAGCTCATAATAAAACGCTAGCAGCACAATTATATTCAGAATTCAAACAATTCTTTCCTGAAAACGCTGTAGAATATTTTGTTTCTTATTATGATTATTATCAACCTGAAGCCTACATTCCGGTGACTGGAACCTATATAGAAAAAGATTTATCCATTAATGATGATATTGAACGACTCAGATTAAGCACTACCTCTTCATTACTTTCTGGTAGAAGAGATGTATTAGTTGTTGCATCAGTTTCTTGTTTATATGGAATTGGAAACCCTGTAGAATTCAAAAAAAATGTAATTCCAATTGAAGTTGGCCAACTAATTTCCAGAACCAAATTTTTACATCAATTAGTAACTAGTTTATACTCTAGAACAGATGTTGAAATTAAAAGTGGGACTTTTAAAGTAAAAGGAGATGTAGTAACTGTTTTTCCTTCTTATGGAGAAAATGGTTTTAGAATTCATTTTTTTGGTGATGAAATTGAAGAGATTGAAGCAATAGACCTTGTTAGCAATCAAGTGTTAGAAAAATACGAGAGCCTTACAATTTATCCAGCTAACTTATTTGTAACCTCCCCAGATGTATTACAAAATGCCATTCATCAAATACAAGAAGACATGGTTAAACAAGTTGATTATTTTAAAGAAATTGGAAAACATTTAGAAGCTAAACGCTTAAAAGAAAGAACAGAATTTGATTTAGAAATGATTCGAGAACTAGGCTATTGTTCTGGGATTGAAAACTATTCTAGATATTTAGATGGTCGTGAACCTGGAACAAGACCCTTTTGCCTTTTGGATTACTTTCCTGAAGACTATTTAATGATTATTGACGAAAGTCATGTAACCATCCCACAAACCCATGCAATGTATGGAGGGGACAGAAGTAGAAAAGAAAACTTAGTAGAGTATGGTTTTAGATTACCAGCAGCCATGGACAATAGACCCTTAAAATTCGAAGAATTTGAAGCCATTCAAAATCAAACCATATATGTAAGTGCTACTCCTGCTGACTATGAATTACAAAATACCGAAGGTGTATTTATAGAACAAATTATTCGCCCTACAGGATTATTAGATCCTGAGATTGAAGTTAGACCAAGTCTACATCAAATTGATGATCTTATTGAAGAAATTCAAATCAGGGTTGAAAAAGATGAACGAACTCTTGTCACAACCTTAACAAAAAGAATGGCTGAAGAATTAACAAAATATTTAAGTAGAATTTCCATTCGATGTAGGTATATACATTCTGATGTAGATACATTAGAACGAGTTGAAATTATGCAGGATCTTAGAAAAGGTATATTTGATGTTTTAATTGGTGTAAATCTATTACGAGAAGGATTGGATTTACCTGAGGTATCTTTAGTAGCTATTTTAGATGCTGATAAGGAGGGTTTTTTGCGTTCTCATCGATCTTTAACACAAACTATTGGAAGAGCTGCGAGAAATCTAAATGGAATAGCAATAATGTATGCTGATAAAATAACTAAAAGCATGCAATTAACAATTAATGAGACAACCAATAGAAGAGAAAAACAAATTTCTTACAACAAAAAAAATAACATAACACCAACTCAAATTAATAAAAAAATTGATGATACATTATCAAGAAAGGCTGTAGCATCTTATCAATATAATGCTGCTATTAAAGAAGCAGCTGAGCAAGATTTACAATATTTGCCAAAATCTGAAATTGAAAAACGTATTAGAGAAAAAAGAAAGCAAATGGAAGAAGCTGCAAAAGCATTAGATTTTATTATTGCTGCACAACTTAGAGATGAAATAACAATGTTAAAGAAACAACTAAAAATTAAATGAAAAACTTAATTACCCCTATTTTTTATTTTTTGATAGTAACAAATATATTTTCTCAACAAACAAAAACTATATATGTTGATGAAAGTTATGATGAAATATTCAAAGAAAAATTTGATAGATTACTTGAGAGTAATTTATATGATATTGCAGAAACTACCAGAGATAAAAAAATCTATAAAAAACTTCGCTACAAAGAATATTTTGGCAGATTAAGTAAAAAAAATAAAGGTCAACTCAATAAGCTTTTTAATTCACGATACAAGATTGACTCTGCAAAAAAATGGCTTTTTCATTATATAGATTCACTTCCAAATAAAGAAAAAATGCCAAAAATTTCTGGCGTTATTATTTATGACTCTGTAGAAACAAAAAAATCACTTTTTTTGTCTAAAAAAGTTTTTAAAAAAAACTATAGGAAATACATAAATTCAAAACACATACATGTCATGAGTTATGATGAATTTCAAGACAATATAAGAAAAGAAAAAAATAAAATTTCAAAAAAAATAGACTTCACTCATATATATAAGCAAAACAATGGAATTCCTGAAAAATTCCTCAAAGAGATGAACTATCATAAAGATAATATTCCTGTTTTTAGAAATATTTTTAGTGATGGAATGAAAAATTATAACACAATTTTAATTTTTCCAAACGGTGATTTCTACTTGGTTAATAATTATAACATGAGCAACGAAAAAATTTAATACAAAGCAGTTTTTATAAAAAAAGAAAAAAAATTGGTTAAAGAAGCAATTAAATAAGTAGCAGTGTTTAATTTTGATTTGTTATAAAAATACCATACTAAAAATTAAGGTTTTAACCACCTTATTGTATCCTTATCAAAATATATATTGAGATAAAAACTAACAATAATCTAAAATGAAAAAAATACTATTACTAACAGGTACTTTGTTGATGATATTTTCTTATCAAAAAGAAGTAACTAATGATGATGTTGTAAACTACGCAAGTTCAATTACTCAAGATGAATTAAAAGAGCATTTATATATATATGCCTCAGATGAATTTGAAGGACGTAACACTGGTGATCTTGGACAGAAGAAAGCTGTTAACTATATAAAAGAACAATATGAAGCTTTAGGAATTAAACCGCTAATTGAAGGAAATTATTTTCAAAACGTACCATTAAATCTTGTAAAAACACCAAAAGTAGCCATAACTAACAATGGTAAATCATTTAATTATTATGATGATTTTATTTCACTAGGATCGGCTAATTCAACAACAGTTTCAGCATCAGAAATTGTGTATGCAGGATATGGTATTGATGATGAAAAATATTCTAATTACACAAACTTAAATGTAAAGGGAAAAATCGTCGTGATTAAAAATGGAGAACCAAAAGATAAAAATGGTAATTATATAATCACTGGCAATAAAGAAGTCTCAAAGTGGTCTAATGGTCGTCAGGAGCTTTCTGCAAAAAGAAATATAGCTAAAGATAAGGGTGCAAAGGCATTATTCTTTATGAATGATGATTTATTTAATCAGTATGCTCGATACTTCAAAAAGCTAGAAAAAAGAGGTGTGAGTAATCGTTTGTCATTGGCTGTTAAAAAAGATGCTGAAGCCGATATGTATCAGTTTTTAATCAGCAATAAAATGGGGAAATCATTAATAGCAAATATAAAAAAGTCTGTCAAATCTTCTTATGAATCAGCAAAATTTGAAATGATTTTTGAGGCATCTTCTGAATACAAACCTTCAGAAAATGTAGCTGCCATAATTCATGGTTCTGAAAAACCTGATGAATACATTATCATTTCGTCTCATCTAGACCATGTGGGAATGGATGCAAATGGAGAGGTGTTTAATGGAGCTGATGATGATGGTTCTGGAACAGTTGCTATGTTAGAAATTGCAGAAGCATTTAAAAAAGCAGTAGATTTTGGCCACAGACCAAAACGCTCAATTATTTTCTTACATCTAACAGGAGAAGAAAAAGGATTATTGGGTTCTAAATACTATACAGATTATGAGCCATTAGTTCCATTGAAAAATACGATCACAAACTTAAACGTTGATATGATTGGACGTATTGATCCAAAACGTGAAGGAAATCGAAATTATATATACTTAATTGGGAGTGATAAACTAAGTAAAGATTTACACAATATATCCGAAAAAGTAAATAAGGAATATCTAAACATAGAATTAGACTACACATACAATAATGAAAATGATCCAAATCGTTTCTACTACCGCTCAGATCATTATAATTTTGCAAAGAATAACATTCCAGTTATTTTTTATTTCAACGGAACTCATGCTGATTATCACAAAATAAGTGATACTCCAGATAAGATTAATTATGATTTATTAGAGAATAGATCTCGTTTAATCTTTCATACTGCATGGGAGATAGCAAATCGGAAAGAACGTATTGTATTAGATGAAAAAGACGAAAAGGTAAAGTCTTAAGAAATAAAAATATATAAATAAAAAACGCCACTCGGATGAGTAGCGTTTTTTATTTATATGTTTTTGGATACTATAAGCCCAATACTTCTGCAACTTTATCGGCAGCTTCTTGAAATTCTGTAGCTGAAATAATTTCCATTCCATTATTATCAATAAGTTCTTTGGCTTCAACAGCGTTCGTACCTTGTAATCTACAAATAATAGGTACGTTAATTTTATCACCCATGTTCTTATAAGCATCTACAACACCTTGCGCAACTCTATCGCAACGAACAATACCTCCAAAAATATTAACCAATATAGCTTTCACATTTGGATCTTTTAAAATTATTCCAAAAGCAACCTCAACACGTTGAGCATCAGCTGTACCTCCAACATCTAAAAAATTAGCTGGATCTCCTCCTGCTTGTTTAATTAAGTCCATAGTACCCATTGCTAATCCAGCACCATTAACCATACATCCAACATTACCATCTAAGTCTACATAATTAAGACCAGCCGCTTTGGCTTCTACTTCAATTGGATTTTCCTCACGTAAATCTCGCATGGCAGCATAATCTTTGTGACGATATAATGCATTTTCATCTAAAGTAACTTTTGCATCTACAGCTAAAATTTTATCATCAGATGTTTTTAATACTGGATTAATTTCAAACATTGATGAATCAGATTTAATGTAGGCTGTGTATAAAGAAGATACAAATTTTGCCATTTCTTTTAATGCAGCACCAGAAAGTCCTAAATTAAAAGCAATTTTACGCCCTTGAAATGGTAATAAACCTAAAGTAGGATCAATTTCTTCGGTGAAAATTAAATGAGGAGTTTCTTCTGCTACTGTTTCAATATCCATACCACCCTCGGTAGAATACATAATCATATTTTTACCAGTATTTCTATCTAATAAAACAGACATGTAATACTCTTCAGGTTCAGAATCTCCTGGATAATAAACATCCTCACAAATCAAAACTTGATTTACTTTTTTACCTTCAGTTGAAGTTTGTGGAGTGATCAGCATCATTCCAATGATAGCATCAGATATTGACTCAACTTCATTTAAGTTTTTAGCTAACTTAACACCACCTCCTTTACCGCGACCTCCAGCATGAACTTGTGCTTTAACAACATACCAACTAGTTCCAGTATCAGCAGTTAATTGTTTAGCTGCAGCAACAGCATCTTTTGGAGTACTAGCAACGATTCCACGTTGAATTCTAACACCAAAACTATTTAAAATTTCTTTTCCTTGATATTCGTGTAAGTTCATGTATTTATAAATTTTAAAACGCTAGCAAAAATACAAATTCAAATTCAATTTTTGATTAAACAATTTGATAAAAATCAGTAAAATTATACAGAAAAAAAATCTTTATAAGAAATGTAAATTAATCTTTTTTAATAGCAATAAATCAAAAATTACAGAGAGTATCTTTAAATATTTTAAATTTATGATTGAAAATAAATTGAAAACAATTTATAAAGATTCATTATTTGATTCCTTTTTTTAATATTTTCGTTATTATAAATATTATTTGATGGTAATTGCAAAAAACATACACAAATATTACGGAGATACAGAGGTTTTAAAAGGAGTTAACCTTACTATTAATAAAGGTGAGATTGTTGCAATTGTAGGACCATCTGGAGCAGGAAAAACAACTTTACTTCAAATTTTAGGCACTTTAGATTCCCCTTCAAAAGAAGAAGATTTTTTACTGGAGGTTAATGGTATTAGACTTCAAAATTTAACTAATAGAATGATTGCCGCATTCAGAAATGAACACATTGGCTATATCTTTCAATTTCATCAATTATTACCTGAATTTACAGCCCTAGAAAATATCTGTATCCCTGCTTTTATTGGTAAAAAAAATAGAAAAGAAACTGAACAAAAAGCAAAAGAACTTCTAAGATTTCTTGGATTAGAGAATCGGATGAAACATAAACCTAATGAACTCTCTGGAGGTGAACAGCAGCGAGTAGCGGTTGCTAGAGCACTTATAAACAACCCCTCTATAATTCTCGCTGACGAACCCAGCGGAAATTTAGATTCCTCTTCTGCTGAAAGTCTTCATAAATTATTTTTTGAATTAAGAGACACATATAATCAAACATTTGTTATTGTAACTCACAACCAAGAGTTGGCTGATATGGCTGATAGAAAATTAACCATGAGAGACGGTATAATCATATGACAAAAATACTTAATGAACTCATTCAATACCTACTTAATCCTGTTTTAGAAAAAGATAAGAACAAAAGCTTCCTATACCGTTTTAAAATACTAATCTATCTCTCATTCATATCGTTTATATTTTCATTCTTTATCTCTACCATTACTAGGGTACTAGTATTTGTTGGGGCATTAGATGAAGTTAGTCATATTACTGATTCGCTTTTTGATGATTCTAATGGAGTCAAAATTCTTTTTTTTGCAGCTGTTTTAGCCCCCATAATAGAAGAATTAATTTTCAGAGGGCCATTGATATATATTAAACAACCTAAAGTTTTCAAATTGGCATTTTATACCATTGGAGTTATTTTTGCTTATGTTCATATATTTAATTTTGAAATCACAACTAATGTCATTCTTTTTTCACCACTTTTGGTAGCACCTCAATTTTTCATAGGGTTAATTTTTGGGTTTGTAAGGGTGCGTTTTGGCTTAATTTGGTCTATCTTTTTACACAGTATTTATAATGGTATATTAGTTTCATTATTTCTTTTAGCTAGCCATGGTAATCCCTAAAAAAGAGTTAAAAAGTTTTCTAGACTTGAAAGTAGAAACGTACAATAGGATCAGCTTCATAGCATCAGATCCTATTCAAATCCCTCATCAATTTTCTAAAAAAGAGGATATTGAAATTGCTGGTTTTTTATCAGCAACTATTGCATGGGGTAATAGAACTATGATTATTAGAAACTCTAATAAAATGATGGAGATTATGGATAATTCTCCATTCGATTTTATAATGAATCATTCTGAAAAAGATCTAGTTAATATTACTGATTTTGTTCACAGAACATTTAATTCTACTGATTTTCAGTATTTTATAAAATCTCTTCAAAATATTTATGAAAATCATGGAGGATTAGAAGATATTTTAAAACCGTTAAAAAATGAAATAAACTATCAGAACTCCATCACAAAGTTTAAGACCATTTTTTTTGAACTTCATCATGAGGTAAGAACTGAAAAACATATTTCTAACCCACAAAAAAATTCTGCAGCGAAACGAATTCATATGTTCTTAAGATGGATGGTAAGAAAAGATACTAAAGGAGTGGATTTTGGCCTCTGGAAAACTCATTCACCTGCTTTTTTATCTTGCCCATTAGATATTCATTCAGGTAATGTAGCTAGAAAATTAGGAATACTAACCCGTAAACAAAATGATTGGAAAGCTGTTTACGAATTAGATACAAAACTTAGAAGTTTTGATAAAAAAGATCCAGTTAAATATGACTTCGCACTTTTTGGTCTAGGTGTATTTGAAAAATTTTAATTTTTAAATCCTTTACAAAAAAGTCGTTTATTTCCATTAATTTAGGGGTTCTTAAAACTAGAATAAATGAAGAAATATTTAATTTTCACCCTACTTATTAGCTTTATTGGCATTAAGGCACAGGACATAAGAATTCCTTTAGACACAACAGTTATTACCAATAATGAAGTGGTTATAAATGGTAAAAAGATAATCTATCAAGCAACAACTGGCATGCAGCCTGTTTGGGATGATCATGGCAATATAATAGCATCATTATATTACACGTACTATAAACGAACCAATCTGAATAATAACCTCAAAAAGCCCAATGACTATTCAAAAAGACCAATAATAATGTCTTTTAATGGTGGGCCAGGATCTGCTTCAGTTTGGATGCACATCGCATATACAGGTCCAAAAGTATTGAGAATTGATGATGAAGGGTATCCAATTCAGCCCTATGGTGTGAAAGATAACCCTAACTCAATATTAGACGTTGCAGATATTGTATATGTAAACCCAGTAAATACTGGATATTCCAGACCAATTGTAAAAAAAGGAGAAAAATTAGATAAATCTTTGTTTTTTGGAATCAACGCAGATGTAAAATATCTTGCTGGATGGTTGAATTCATTTATTTCAAGAAACAATAGATGGCGATCTCCAAAGTATATTATAGGAGAAAGCTATGGTGGTACTCGTGTAATGGGATTAGCGGCTGAACTTCAAAATAAACAATGGATGTATTTAAACGGAGTGATTATGGTTTCTCCTGCTGATTACAAAGTATTAAGAACAGGATCTGCACTTTCATCCTCATTAAATTTACCTTATTTTACAGCTGCTGCATGGTATCACAAAATGCTACCTGATGAATTACAAAATAAAGATTTATTAGAAATCTTACCGCTATCTGAAGAATACGCCATCAACAAATTAATTCCTGCTATGGCAAAAGGAGGATTTATTTCAGATACTGAGAGAAATAAAGTAGCAGAACGTATGTCTTATTTTTCAGGAATTAAGAAAAATGTGCTTTTACAACACAATTTGGATATTCCAAAAGACTATTTCTGGAAAGAACTATTAAGAGATAAAAATGGTTTTACCATTGGGCGATTGGATTCAAGATATAAAGGTTTAGACAAAAGATTAGCAGGTGATAGTCCAGATTACAATTCAGAAATTACATCCTGGCTTCATTCATTTACTCCAGCTATAAACTATTATATAAGAGAACATTTAAAATTTAAAACAGACGTTACCTATAACGTATTTGGACCGGTTGGACCATGGGATAATAGAAACGACAACGTAAGAGAAGGCTTAAGAAGGGCTATGGCTCAAAACCCTTATTTAAAGGTATTAGTTCAATCTGGGTATTATGATGGTGCTACTACCTACTTTAACGCTAAATATACTATGTGGCAAACTGACCCAAGTGGAAGAATGAGGAATCGTTTCTTTTTTAAAGGCTACAGAAGTGGGCATATGATGTATTTAAGGAGTGAAGATTTAAAAAAATCTAATGATGATTTGAGAGATTTTATAAAAAATAGCTCCACCAACGGAAAGCCCGCAAAATATTAAATACTCAATAGCAAATGCAATTTAAATATCCTGCTGTTTTATATTTTTTGTTTATTCTCATTATACCAATACTTGTACATCTTTTTAATTTACAAAAATTTAAAAAAATTGAATTTACAAATGTTCAGTTTTTAAAAAAAATAAGTCTTGAAACACGCAAGAATTCTAAATTAAAAAAACTCTTAATATTAGCAACTAGAATACTCAGTTTTACAGCTTTAATTTTTACATTTTCACAACCTTATTTTGGAGATAAAAAAAAAGAAGGGAATAGACAAAATTATATCTATTTAGATAATTCAGAAAGTTTAAATACTAATGGAAATAATGGAAATTTACTAAAAATTGCAGCACAAGATATTATTGAAAATTCACCAGAAAATGAAAGGTATTCTCTACTTACAAACGATGATTTTAACATAAATATATCTAAAAAAGAATTGGTAGAATCTCTTAAAAACATAAGATTTTCTAATAATAACACATCAATACATGATAAAATAAACACAATTCAAACAGAATTAATAAATAAAAGTATAAATTTAAATAAAATATTATTAATATCTGACTTTCAATACTTTAATGAAAATAAAAATAATGAGTTTACAAATGTAATTAGACCAATTTCGTTTATAAAATTAAATTCTAAAGCAAAAAGCAACATCTCTATAGACAGTGTATACATCAACACAATAAGTATACAAAAGAAATTAGTTTCTGTAGTTATAAAAAACCAAGGTGAATCAAAAAAAAATATTCCAATTGCACTTTATAACTCCTCAAGACTCATCAACAAAAGATCCTTCTCTATTCTAAAAGATGAAGAAAAAATAGTAAAATTTCCAATTGAAAATTTTAGCAAATTTAAGGGCAAAATTCAACTTACCTTTAACGATAGTTTCTTGTTTGATAATGTTTTTTATTTTTCAATAAATACCTCCAATAAAACATCAATTTTAAACATTGGAAAAACACTTCCATTTATATCAAAAATTTTTAATAGTGATGAATTTAATTATACAAGCTCAACATTACGAAAAGTAAATTATAATTTAATTTCATCTCAACAACTTATTATCTTAAATGAATTAAAGGATTTTTCGAATGTTATAGAAAATAGTATTCTTAAATTTATAAAAGATGGAGGAAACCTCCTAATTATACCAAATCAAAATATTGAAGTTAGTTCCTATAATTCATTGTTAAAACAAATAAATACTGGTGGAATTATAAATAAAAACAGGGATTCATTAAAAATTACCACCATAAATTTCAAACATCCTTTGTTTAACGATGTTTTTGTTAAAGAAGTCAAGAATTTTGAATACCCAACTACGGTATTAAACTATAATCACAACCTTCAAGGAAATGCTGTTTTATTGTTTGAAAATAAAACTCCTTTTTTACATGAAATTACCAACTCTTTTTCAAAAATATATTTATTTTCATCTCCATTAAATATTCAGTCCTCTAATTTTGTTAATTCACCATTAGTTGTACCAACACTATATAACATAGCTAGACAAAGCCTTGAATTAAATAAACCTTACTACATACTTCATAAAGAAAACACCATAGAGATTAGAAAAAAAATAGAAAAAAATGAAATTTTAAAAATCTCCAATCAAAGAAAATCGTTTATTCCCTCTCAAGTAAATTTTGCTAATAAAGTTGTTTTTTCAACACTTAATGAACCTAAAACAGTAGGTTTTTATGATATATTACTCGATAAAGACACCTTGACTTCCATAGCTTATAACAGTTCCTCAAGTGAAAGTTCACTAGCTTTTTATAACCTAAATACAATTAAAAAAGAAAATAAAAATATTGAGGTTTTCGGTTCAATCAAAGAATATTTTAAAGAAATAAACGAAAAAAACAAAGTTCAATCACTTTGGAGGTTGTTTTTGGCAATTGCAATTGTATCTTTGTTGTTGGAAATTTTAATTTTAAAATTCTTCAACATATGACTACGCTTTTAAAATCGGCTACTATCATAGATACTTCCAGCCCACATCATAATCAAACAAAAGATATTTTAATTGTTAATGGAAAGATTTTTAAAATCGCTAATTCTATTCAACAAGAATCATCATACAAAATCGTTGAGTTAGAGAACCTTCATGTTTCTTGTGGATGGTTTGATACTAGTGTTTCTTTTGGAGAACCCGGATATGAAGAAAGAGAAACAATAAAAAAAGGTCTAGAAGTTGCCTCTAAAAGTGGTTTTACATCTGTTGCAGTTAATGCAAATACAAATCCAGTCATAGATTCAAAGTCTGATGTAGAATTCTTAATAAACAAAGCCAAAAACTCAGCCACAAGTCTTTACCCTATTGGCGCATTAACAAAAGAAAGTAAAGGGGAAAATATGGCTGAATTATTTGATATGCAACAATCTGGAGCTATTGCTTTTGGAGATTATAATAAAGCCATTACTAACGATAATTTAATGAAAGTGGCATTACTATATGCACAAAATTTCGAGGGTCTTATTTTAAGTTTTCCGAAAAATAATTCAATAGCAGGAGAAGGAATAGTTAACGAAGGCATAAATAGTACTCAATTGGGCATAAAAGGTTCAGCAGCTTTAGCAGAGCACATGCAAATTGCTAGAGATTTATATTTATTAGAGTATACCGGCGGGAAATTACATATCCCTACAATTTCTTCAGCAGCTTCTGTAAAATTAATCAAAGAAGCAAAAAAGAAAGGGCTTAAAGTAAGCTGCAGTGTTTCAGCACATCATTTAATTTTAACTGACAACGAATTAGGTTCGTTCGATAGCAATGTCAAAGTTACCCCTCCACTTCGTACAAAAAATGACACAAAAGCATTATTGAAAGGATTAAAAGATGGTGTAATAGATATGATTACTTCTGACCATAACCCAATAGATGTGGAACATAAAAAAATAGAATTTAGCCATGCTAAATTCGGAACTATTGGCTTAGAGAGTCTATTTGGAGCTGTAAATTCCGTATTAGATTTAGAAACAATTATAAAAGCTTTGACAATCCATCCAAGAGCAATTTTTAATCAAGAAGTTACTTCAATTAAAGAAGATAGCATCGCTAATCTAACACTTTTCAATCCTGATGGAGCTTCAGATTTTTTAAATCAAAATATTTTATCAACTTCCAAAAACTCGGCCTTCCTTGGAAAAAAATTAAAAGGAAAAGTTTATGGAGTCTTTGCAAATAAAAAATTAGTTCTGAACTAGCAATATGAGTGACATCTTAACCTTTGTTGAAAGACTTCCAAAGCAAGCTATTAAAAACCCTCCCTTACTAATTTTACTTCATGGATACGGAAGCAATGAACTTGATTTATTTTCATTTGCCAATGAACTACCAGATACTTTAGTAATAGTAAGTTTAAGAGCGCCATACGAAATGGGTTATGGTGGATATGCATGGTATGACATAAATCTTGACAGTGAAAACAATAAGTTTTCAGATCTCGATCAAGCTAGAAAATCTTTACAAAAAATTACAGAAACCATAGATTATATAAAAACTAAGTATACTACTAATCCAGATAATACTTTTTTACTTGGTTTCAGTCAAGGAGCTATTCTAAGTTATGCTTTAAGTTTTAATTTCCCCAATAAAATTCAACATGTAATTGCACTTAGTGGGTATTTCAACACAGAATTAATGCCTAAAGAAAATACTCAAAAAATAAACACGGATTATTACATATCTCATGGCACTGTAGATCAAGTAATACCTGTAGATTGGGCAAGAAAAGCAAGTCCATTTCTAGATTCAAAAGAGTTAAAAAATGAATATTCAGAATATCCTGTTGGACATGGTGTTGCGCCTCAGAATTTTTTCAGCTTCAAAAAGTGGATTGAAAATAGATTAAAATTATAAGACTGAGTCAAATTAAAAACATATTTTAATATTTATAATTTAATCTCTAACCCATCATAGGACAAAAAAACGTTTTCGGGAAGTTTTTTTTGGACCTCCGCATGAAATCCTAACTTATGACTTATATGGGTAAAATATGCTCTCTTTGGTTTAATTTCATTAACAAAACACAGGGCTTCTTCTAAATTTAAATGTGTAGGATGTGCCGTTATTCTTAATGCATTTACTATTAAAATATCTAAGCCCTCTAACTTCTTTTTTTCATGATCTGACATGGTCTTTAGGTCTGTAATATAAGCCACATCTCCAAACCTGTAACCCATAATGGGTAGCTTACCATGCATAACAGCTATAGGAGTTACATTTACTCCGCTTAATGTGAAGCTAGATGAATCTATAATATTTTCTGTTAGTTTTGGTGCGCCAGCATACCTGTTTTCGGTTTCAAAAATGTAAGAAAACCTTACTTTTAAGCTCTCTATCACTCGCTCTTGAGCATAAATAGGTACTTCACCCATTTTATAGGTAAAGGGCCTTAAATCATCAATTCCTGCTGTATGATCTGAGTGCTCATGTGTAAATAAAACCCCATTTATAGCCTGAATATTTTCTCTTAACATTTGTTGGCGAAAATCAGGACCACAATCAATGACATAACAAGTATCGTCCCAAGAAATCATAACAGAAGATCGTAACCTTTTATCTTTTGAATCATTAGACAAACAAACAGGATCATTATTTGCTATCATTGGTATGCCTTGAGATGTTCCTGTACCTAGAAATGTAATCTTCATATCTTACAAAAATAACATAAAAATTGACTGATAGCAATCTATTTAGTTACCTTTGTTTAGAAGCAAAATCTATCAAAATGTCTATTTCTTTAAAAGGAGATCAAAAAATCAGTAGTGTTCCTGCCACAAAAATCAAAGCACTTAGAATAAATTTAAACAGCGATATCTACGGAACCTTTGCGGAAATAGGTGCCGGACAGGAAACAGCTCGAAATTTCTTCAGAGCTGGTGGGGCTTCAGGAACAATTGCAAAGGCAATGAGTGCGTATGATAAAGATTTCTCAGACGCTATTTATGGTATCGAAGAGGACAGACGCTATGTAACAGAAGAACGTTTAAAAAGAATGCTTCACCACGAAGTAGATTTAATAGAGGATCGCTTAAGCAGAAAAAAGCATCCTGACAAGTTATTTTTTAGCTACGCCAATACTGTAGCTACCATAGATTTTTCAAAAAAATTCAAAGGACATGGTTGGGTTGGAATCAGATTTCAACTAGATCCACTTGAGGAGTTTAACGAGATTGTATTACACCTAAGATTTAAAGAAACTGATGCTCGTCTCCAACAAGAAACTCTAGGTGTTTTAGGTGTGAATTTAATTTATGGTGCTTTTTACTTAAATGACAATCCAAAAGAGTTACTAAAATCTTTTTACGATAACCTATATAAGGATCAATTAGAAATTGACATGATTAACTTTTCTGGTCCACGTTTCATGTATGTAGATAATCGTTTAATGAGCCTTCAGTTAGTGAAAAACAACATGACTACAGCGGTTATGTTTGGTCCTGATGGAAATAATTTACTTCCAGCTCAAGTATTATATAAAAAAAACATATTGGCATTACGTGGTAGTTTTAGACCAGTAACTAAAGTTAATATGGATATGTTTGAGAGAGCTAAAGAATTTTTCTTTAGTGAAAAAAAAGTTGATCCTGAAAACTCTCAAATTATTTTTGAAATTACACTCAGTAATTTAAGAGCAGAGGGAGAAATTAATGAACGTGATTTCCTAGATAGAGCAGAATTATTATGTTCTTTGGGACAGAATGTAATGATCACTAACTTTCAAGAATATTTTAAGCTCGTTGAGTATTTTAGTGAGTTTACAAAAGCCAGGATGGGCTTAGCTATGGGTGTTTATAATTTAATTCAAATTTTTGATGAAAAATATTATCGCCATTTAAGTGGTGGTATCTTAGAAGCCTTTGGTAAATTGTTTTACAGAGACCTAAAAGTGTACATGTACCCTTATAGAGACGAAGAAAAAAACGAATTTATTACTAGTGAAAATTTAAAAGTTCATCCAAGAATGAAGGAATTATATAAATTCTTCAAAAACAACGGAAAACTTATTGATATTTCAGATTTCGACCAAGAAATTTTCCATATTTTCTCTAGAAAAGTATTAAAAATGATTTCTGAAGGAGAGGAAGGCTGGCAGGAAATGCTGCCTGAAGGTGTTGCTGAGACAATAATTAAAAAACGTCTATTTGGATACTCAAAAACTAGAAAAAAGACTTAAAAATATATAATATTAAACCTTTTTATAAGCAGGAAGTCTTAGATAAAAAAACCAGTATTGATTGATGAAATCGCTTTAGTTGAAAAACTTCAAAATATTCAAACAAAAGAAAAAGCTTTCCGAATATTAATTAAAAAATACAAAGAACGTTTGTATTGGCATATTCGTAAAATGGTTATTTCACACGATGACACTGACGATGTACTTCAAAATACTTTCATTAAAATTTTTAGAGGAATAGATAATTTTAAACAGGATAGTAAACTATACTCTTGGATGTATCGGATAGCAACTAATGAGTCTATCACCTTTATCAACAAAAGAGCGAGAGAAAGAAATATAGATATTACTGAAATGAAACAAGAAATGGTTTCAAATTTGCAATCTGATGTTTGGTTTTCAGGAAATGATATTCAAATAATACTTCAAGAGGCAGTTGCTAGATTGCCAAAAAAACAGCAATTAGTTTTTAACATGAAATATTTTGACCACTTAAAATATCAAGAAATTTCTGAAATACTTGGAACATCTGTTGGAGGATTAAAAGCTTCCTACTTTCAAGCAGTAAAAAAAATAGAAAATTATATAATAAATAAACACAATTAAACCTTAAGTCATTAATAAAGTCTTAGTAATAATGAAACGAGTTATAAATCACAGCAAAGATTGGAAGCTAACCGAAGGTATTAAAACAGGGTTTACAGCTCCTGAAAGTTATTTTACGGGTATCGAGGACGAATTATTCTCAAAGTTAATTGAAGAGAAGCTTCCAAAACATAATGGTTTCAAAACCCCAAAATCTTATTTTGAAGAATTAGAAGATCTTATTATTAAAAAAACTAAAAAAGGGAAAGTTATAACCTTAAAGAGAAAAAAAATAAAATTAATATCTGTTGCTGCATCTATTGCCTTACTTCTATTTTTTGGGTCAACTTTTTTTCTCAATAACAATAACACTGAACTTTCTTCAGAAGAAATTATAAGTTGGTTAGATGTGAATGCCAATTCACTTTCTAATGATGACATTGCATTTGCATTAACAGAACTAAATATTAACGATATAAATCCATATCTAGCAATTAAAAATGAGGATATTGTTGAATCTTTATTAAATTCTAATGATTTGGATTATCTAATTGAAGATATAAATACAAAATAATTTAAGATATGAAATCAATAAAATTTTTAATGTTAATTGTTGCTATTATTATCAATACAAATAGCTACTCACAAAAAGGAAATAAAATCGATAAAAACCGAGTTAGATCTCACAAAGTTGCATTCATTACCGATCAATTGAACCTATCAGTAAAGGAAGCTGAAGTGTTTTGGCCTATATATAACGCACATGAAAAATTAATGTCACAATATAGACGTGAAGAAGTTAATGCTATGAAATCGATAATTAAAAATCCAAATAAGCCTTTTTTATCTCAGAAAAATTTTGATGATATCAATGAGAATGAAGCTACAAAAATCTATAATGAAGTTGCAAATATTAGAAACAAAACTCATCAAGAAAAAGAAAGTTTTTTTGCCAAAGTAGCTACAATCTTATCTTATAAGAAGATTTTAAAACTACAAGTAGCTGAAAGGGAATTTAGAAAAGAGTTATTCAGAAAACTAAAACAATCAAGAAGAAAACCTTGATTAGAATGGTTAGGTTTTAGCTGACTAAATTTAAGTAAGAGTGAAGTTCGGGCTTATTACTAGTATACTGTCTTAACCAAATGGTTAATTCACTAATTTCGTGAGGTAATAATCTTTTTAACGCTTTTTCTAACTCTTTACAAAACAAATCAGAACTAAAACTAACTTTTTTAAGAACAGTTTTAGAGTATTCAAACATAGCTCTTGCCATAAACAAACTTTTAATTTATTTATATAACGAACATTCTTGAAATTTCGTATGTCAATTATAAGAATTAAAGCTTATTAACTTTCGTTAAAAGTTTAGTAGCTTTATTTTCTAATTCTTCCTCTATAGCTTTAAAATGAGCTTTTTTATTTTCTATATTTTTTGCGTTTACTTTAGCAATTAATTCATCAAAAATAACAATAGCTTCATCTACAATAGCTTCAGTTTTTTTTATGTCTCCGGTAGCTGAAACTAAACACTCATCAATTACATCACCTAAAACATAGTTGATGTCTTTTTTTAAATTCTTTATACTTGCCATACTTAATTATTTTAAAGCACAAATCTAGCCTATTTTATCCAATCTTTTTTCAAACTTTTAAAATTAATTCAGTTAGGTCAATGGTTGAAAAATTTATAATAATTTTAAAATATCTTTGAGTTGACTTAAAGTGTGAAAATTTGAATTTTTGGTTTCTTCTAACGATACCTCTTCATGCGACCAGGTTATATGAAATGGTATGTGAATAGCTGATGCACCAATTTTTACAAGAGGCAACACATCTGACTTTAATGAGTTACCAACCATTAACAACTCATTTGAATTAATATCTAAATGTTTTATTAATTTCCTGTAATCCACCTCTTTTTTCTCACTCATTACCTCTATGTGATGAAAATATTTTAATAATCCTGATTTTTCTAATTTACGCTCTTGATCTAATAAATCTCCTTTTGTAGCTACTATTAACTTATACTTATTATGAAGTTCCCCTAGCACTTCCTCTACCCCATCTAACAATTCAATTGGCTTATTTAACATCTCTTTTCCAATAGTCAAAATTTTATCTATTTCATGCTGAGATATAGAGTAATTAGATAATTTTAAAGCACATTCAATCATTGAAAGCACAAATCCCTTAATACCATAACCGTACAATTCTAAGTTCTTCATTTCTATTTTGAAAAGCTCTTGATCTACCTTATTTTCAGTCTCATACTTTGATAAAATTTTTGCAAACTTTTTCTCTGCCTCCCTAAAATAAGTTTCATTTACCCAAAGCGTATCGTCTGCATCAAATGCTATTACTTTACAGTTTTCGTACATATAGATTTTATTAATAACAAATTCCAAATATACATATTTAGCAAGTTTATACTATAATTCTAAAAGTTAACGAAAACTATAATCTACGGGAATTAAAACTGATTTTTTTCGGATATAAATATTACATACATTTGATAATTAATTTTTTTTAAAATAAATTAGAAGCAATAATGACTAAATTCAAACTAGACATAAAAAAAAGTATTCTTGAACTATTTATGATTTTTTTAGCCATTTCAATCTCATTTTTTATCGAAGAGTGGAGACAAGACAATCAACTAAAAAAGAGATTAATTGAGGATTATAATGCTATATCAAAAGATCTTAATGACGACATTAAACAATTAAAGGAAATCATTAGTGAACATAGTTCAAAGAATTTAGTAGGACACAACTTAATGGACATATTGAATAACAAGACACCCTTTGATTATGATCGTTTTCTTGAAAAATCTAAAAAAATTGGTACCGGAAATACTTTTTTTGGTACTACAAGTGCTTATGATGTCTCTGTTTCTAGCGGAAGACTCACTTACTTTGGTGTAAGTAAACTATCACATGAAATTGGGTTAGTTTATGGACATCATTATGATAGACTTGATGTGAATGGGAAATTAATGGATGAATTGTATCTTTTTCATTCCAATATCATTTACAGCTCATATTTAAGTGATAAAAAAACAAAAAAAGATATTGAAAATAATAGGAGAATTATCTTTTCTAATGAATATAAGAGTAAACTAGCTAAGTTTATTGGTATAGAGTCAAGCTATTTAATCAAGTCAAATAAAGCCTTAAAACAGATGATAAAAGTAAAGGAAATGCTTTCTGAATTCTTATTTTAAAAAAAATCTATAAATTAATCTCCTGAATACTTTACAAAATTCCTAGGTGTTTCGTACAATGTAATTTCTAAGTCTAGAGAGTTAGGTAAGTGTTTTCTAAGTTTGTTGTAGGAAACTACACATATGTTTTCAGCTGTTGGGTTTAAAGTTTTAAATTCCTCCACTTCAATATTTAAATTTTTATGATCGAAAGCATCTTCGATTTCTGTCCGAATTAAATTTTTTAAAATCCCTAGATCAAATACATACCCTGTATCTGGATCTATTTCTCCAGTTACTGCTACGATAATTTCATAGTTATGACCATGAAAGTATGGGTTATTGCATTTACCGAAAACCTCTGAGTTTTTCTCATCAGACCAATCTGGTTTATATAATCTGTGTGCTGAATTAAAATGTGCTTTTCTGTATCCTGTGATTCTAGGCATATGTTAGTTTTGAATATGATTCTTTAAAAATAATTTTAAACCAGGCTGTATAGAGATTTGGTTTTAACTCGATATCCTCTTTAACTGCCTCTAATTTCATCCATTTGTAAGAAGCAACTTCTTCAGAGTTAATCTTTGGTAGTCCATCAAAATGACCTACCATAACGTGGTCTAATTCATGCTCAGTCAAACCATTATCAAAAGGAGCTTTATAAACGAACGAAAAAACCTCTTTTAAGTGGGTTTCAAAACCCATTTCTTCAACCAAGCGTCTTTTTCCTGCTTCAAGATTTGATTCACCATCTCTTTGGTGAGAACAACAAGTATTAGTCCATAATAATGGTGAATGATATTTGTGAGCAGCTCTCTGTTGCAACATTAATTCTCCTTCTTTATTGAATATGAAAACTGAAAAAGCTCTGTGAAGAAGGGCTTTTTCATGTGCTTCCATTTTTGGCATCAACCCTAATTGATTGTCTTGTTCATCTACCAAAATAACATTCTCTTCCATTGATTGTAATTATACTTACAAAAATACAAAAATCAACAAACTAAGCTTTATGTTTTATTGAATAAATGCAGATTCAAAAAATCTAATATTTATATTTGTATTATGTTAAATATATCTAAATATAATTTAGTTTTTCTATGTTTTTTTATTATTGTTTGTTTGGCGTGTAGTTCGAAAGAAAATTCTCAACTAAAAAAAACAATAATAAAAGAAGAAAAAGTTGTTAAAAAAGTTACCAAGAAAATTATTGTAAAAGAAATAGACACCATAAACAAAAGCAATGCAATATCATTTTTAAAAGTATATGGAGGCCTAAACAAAGAGACTATTGTTCTATTTAAAACTAGATTAGGTGATATAAAAATTAAATTATACAATGAGACGCCCTTACACAGAGCAAGTTTTGTTTTTTTAACTAAAACTGGGTACTTCAATACTACTTCTTTTCATAGAATTGTTCCCAATTTTATTGTTCAGGGCGGAAATTCCGATCATCCTAAAACTCGGAAACTCAGAATGAAATACAACTACAGAATTCCAGCAGAAATAAAAACACATAGAAAACACAAATACGGTGCTCTTGCCGCTGCTAGACAATGGGATAACAACCCAAATAAAACATCATCCCCTTTTGAATTTTATATGATACAAGATAAAAGAGGTAGTCATCATTTAGACGGTGAACACACCATTTTTGGAGAAATTATTGATGGTTTTAAAACTATGGAAAATATAGCTAAACTTGATACAGATAAGAAAGAATGGCCGCTAGAAGAAGTATTTATTAAGGCAGAAGTAATTAAGTAATTATTATCTCAATAAAAGCTATCAGAATTAAATTTCACAGATTTTAATTGATTTTTACCATCAACACTATGCGTCCAAGCTAAAAAAACATTTCCTTTCATTATTTCTAATTGAGGAACACCTGAATTTCTACCTTCATCGATAACCGCTATTGTTTTAGCCTCAGATACTTTTCCATCAATGGATACTTTCTTTATCTTTAGATAAGTAGCATCATCATCAAGTTCCATGTAACTAACCAATACTTCGCTAGAATTTAAAAAAGCAACATCCACTCTACCCAGAGCATTAAAATCATTTAACTGTATAGGAGATTTAAAATCAATACCATCAGATTTAGAGAAAGAGACATTTACTTTTGGTTTACCTTCTGCAGCAGTAAACCAAGCTACAGCTGTATTTGTAGAATTTACAACAACTTTTGGACCATTCACAGGACAACCATTTATTACCCATCCATCATTATGAACAGGTCTTGGTTTTTCCCAAATACCATCTTTATATCTAGTGATAAAAATATCTCGTACCTCTCCTTCACTTCTGTTTCTATAAACCACTATTGGTCCTTCAGTTGTCTTAGCAATGGAGGTTTGACAACAATCACAAGTAGTGGCATCTAATTCAGTTTCATTTATTATTTTTCCAGTACTCGTAATTTCTGCAAATCTAATAGTCATTGCTTTGTGATGAGCTTCTTTAGAATTAACAACGGTATTTCTTCCATCTAACCAGGTAACATAAAACCCTTTTTTATAAGAAGGAACCATGCTTACAAAACCATGTTCAGCTTTAACTCCATCAGTGTGTAATAAAAAATTTTCTTTGATTTTTTTTCCTGATAAAGTTTCTAGGTTTAATAATACATCATAAGTATAAGTTCCTGAATCAGATTTTTTTAAGTAACTAGTTAATAGTAAATCTTCACTTATGGCATTTGCAGGAAAATCCGCCCAATTTACAAACCAATCAGAACCAGATGCTATAGAAATTGGTTCTTTCCACTTATTATCTTCATATTGGCTGTAAAATAATATTGCCTCTTTATCTTCCTCTTCCTCTGATGAAATCCAAGAAAGGGTTAAATTATCACCATCAGAGACAAGGTTTGGCTGAGCGTTATTTTTACCGAAAGAAAATTGTATTTCTTCAACTACAAAATCTTTTCTTGCACAAGAAGCTAAAAAAAGAAATAAAACTAAAAAAACAACTCTATTCAAATTATATGGCTTTAAGTTTTTTAATCATTCTATTTGAGTCCCAAACTACAGATCCTTCTATGGTTTTTATTTCTTTACCCTCTTCATCGTAAATGATAGTTATTGGTAGAGAATATATTCCTATTGAAGCTAATGAGACCCTTGATCTTATGTAGTTGAAATTAAATTTTTTACGGCTTTTAAACCTAGTGATTCTCTGAGTAGATTCCTCTGAAACTAACAAAAAAACATACTCTGACTTTAATTGTTCTTGTGCTCTAACAAGAGATGGCATTTCCTGTATACAAGGTCCACACCAAGTTGCCCAATAATTTATTAAAATTTTTTTTCCTTTAAATGAAGACAAGTTTACTTCATTATTTTCCAAATCTAAATATATTGATTTTTTTTGATTTAACTCAAGATTATTACGATTTGAATTTTGTGAAGTGCTAGAATTACAACCCATTAATAGAGTAAAACAACAAATAGTAATAATTTTTTTCATTTAAATTTAAATCTTATGAGCTATAAAAATATGACATATTAAATTAAAATCATTGAAAACTATTTATAAATCTTGTATTCTCTAATTTTAGAATAAAACGTAACTTTGCACCTCAATTTTTGAAGATGAGCTTTTTAAAGGAAATAGACCGCAGAAGAACTTTTGGTATAATATCCCATCCAGATGCTGGAAAAACTACCTTAACCGAAAAACTTTTATTATTTGGTGGAGCGATTCAAGAAGCTGGTGCAGTAAAAAATAATAAAATCAAAAAGGGAGCTACGTCAGATTTTATGGAAATTGAACGTCAACGTGGAATTTCAGTAGCAACTTCAGTTCTAGCCTTTATTTATAAAAATAAAAAGATAAATATTTTAGATACCCCTGGGCACAAAGATTTTGCTGAAGATACTTTTAGAACGTTAACAGCTGTAGATAGTGTTATTGTTGTCATAGATGTAGCGAAAGGGGTAGAAGAACAAACAGAGAAGTTAGTTGAAGTATGTAGAATGCGAAATATTCCAATGCTTGTTTTTATAAATAAATTAGATCGTGAAGGTAAAGATGCCTTTGACTTATTAGATGAAGTAGAACAAAAGCTTGGCCTTCGTGTGACTCCAATGAGTTTTCCTATTGGAATGGGTTATGATTTTAAAGGTATATATAACATATATGAAAAGAAATTAAATATTTTTTCTGGTGATAATAAACAAGGTATTTCTGCAGGTATTGAATTTGATGATATAAAAAATACTGAATTAGATGAAGTTGTGGGTGAAAGTGCTGCTGAGACGCTTCGTGAGGAATTAGAACTAATTTATGAGGTTTACCCTAAGTTTAACAATTTAGAATATCTAGAAGGTAAATTACAACCTGTATTTTTTGGATCTGCTTTAAATAATTTTGGAGTCAAAGAATTGTTAGATGCTTTTATAGAAATTGCACCAAGACCACAACCCAAAAGAGCCGAAGAAAGGTTAGTTGATTCTAAAGAAGAGAAATTAACAGGTTTTGTTTTTAAGATTCATGCAAATATGGATCCAAAACATAGAGATCGTCTAGCCTTTATAAAAATTGTATCGGGTACCTTTAAAAGAAATGCCCCATATTTACATGTAAGAAATGGCAAAAAAGTAAAATTCTCAAGTCCAAATACATTCTTTGCAGAAAAAAAAGAAATCGTTGACGAGTCATTTCCTGGAGATATTGTAGGATTACATGATACAGGCAATTTTAAAATTGGGGATACGCTTACCGAAGGAGAACAATTAAATTTTAAAGGAATCCCTAGTTTTTCTCCTGAACATTTCAGGTATGTAAATAATGCAGACCCTATGAAGTCTAAACAACTTTTTAAAGGCTTAGACCAATTGATGGATGAGGGTGTTGCTCAACTGTTCACTTTAGATATGAACAGTAGAAAAATTATAGGAACTGTGGGGGCTCTTCAATATGAAGTGATACAGTATCGTTTAGAACATGAATACGGTGCAAAATGTTCTTACGAAAATATCAATGTTCATAAAGCTTGTTGGGTACAAGCTGAAGACCAAAAGAATGATGAGTTTAAAGAATTTAAGAGAGTAAAACAACGCTATTTAGCGAAAGATAAACAGGGACAATTGGTTTTTTTGGCTGATTCAGCATTTACCATCCAAATGACACAAAGTAAATACCCTACCGTAAAGCTTCATTTCACTAGCGAATACGAATAAAAAATTAAGAGAAAGAATAGTTTAAAATAAATTAAATAAATTAAATAATGGATAACGGAATCTACGCAAAATTCAAAACTTCAAAAGGAGATATTTTAGTAAGTTTAGCATATGAAAAAACACCTGGTACTGTTGGAAACTTTGTTGCCCTAGCAGAAGGAAATCTAGAAAACAGTGTAAAAAAACAAGGAACACCATATTACGATGGTTTAAAGTTTCATCGTGTAATTCCAGATTTCATGATTCAAGGGGGGTGTCCATTAGGGACAGGAACTGGAGACCCGGGTTATAAATTTGATGACGAAATTCATCCAGATCTTAAACATGACGGTCCAGGAAAATTATCGATGGCCAATTCAGGACCAGCTACCAATGGATCTCAATTTTTCATAACTCACATTGAAACCCCATGGTTAGACGGAAAACATACAGTTTTTGGAAATGTTGTTGAAGGACAAAATGTTGTTGATACTATTTCTCAGGGAGATGAAATGTCTATAGAAATCCTCAGAGTAGGAACAGATGCTGAAGCCTATAATGCAGTTGAGTCCTTCAGAACCTTTGAAGGTTTGAGAGCAAAACGAGAGGAAGAAGAAAGAAAAAAACAACAAGAGATCCTAGATACCGTGGCAAAAGGTTATGAAGAAACTCAGAGCGGTTTACGTTATAAAATTTTACAAAACGGCGATGGAAATAAAGCTACAAAAGGAGCTAATGTTTCTGTACATTATAAAGGACAATTATTAGACGGTACTGTATTTGACTCTTCATACAAACGTAAGCAGCCAATTGAATTTTCTGTTGGTGTTGGTCAGGTTATTGCCGGATGGGATGAAGGAATACTTTTGTTAAAAGTAGGAGATAAAGCACGTTTTGTAATTCCTTCCAACTTAGCTTATGGAGAAAGTGGAGCTGGCGGAGTTATTCCACCAAATGCTACACTAATTTTTGATGTTGAATTAATGGGTGTTAATTAATCGAAAAGTATAAAAATTCTAAAAACTTAAAAACCTACAGTGAATAGCTGTAGGTTTTTTGGTTTTACTTTTATTAAGTAAACTTAATGATTAGTGTTGACTAAACATTAAATCTAAAGTGCATCACATCTCCGTCTTGCACAACATATTCTTTTCCTTCTACTCTCATTTTTCCGGCTTCTTTTACCTTTGCTTCTGTTCCAAAAGTTACATAATCTTGATAACTGATGGTTTCAGCTCGGATAAAACCTTTTTCAAAATCAGTATGGATAACTCCAGCTGCTTGTGGCCCGGTAGCTCCAATTTGAATTGTCCAAGCTCTTACCTCCTTTACACCAGCAGTGAAATAGGTTTGAAGGTTTAATAATTTATAAGCAGAGCGAATTAAACGAGAAACACCTGCTTCTTCTAGTCCTATATCTTCTAGGAATAACTGACGTTCATCGTAGTCTTCTAATTCTGTAATATCTGCTTCTGTTCCAACCGCTAAAACAATAACTTCAGCATCTTCGTTTTTTACCGCCTCTTTTACTCGGTCTACATATGCATTCCCAGTCACTGCAGAACTTTCATCAACATTACAAACATATAAAACAGGTTTAGACGTGATAAACTGTAATGGAGTTATAAATTCCTGCTCTTTTTCGGAAAAGTCAATGGCTCTTACAGAAATTCCTTGTAATAAAGTTTCTTCAATTTTTAACAAAACAACTAATTCTGCCTGAGCTTCTTTATTTCCTGTTTTTGCAGTTCTTTTAACACGTTCTAAGCGTTTCTGAACCGTTTCTAAATCTTTTAATTGTAGTTCAATATCGATTGTTTCTTTATCTCTAACAGGATCAATTGAAGTATCTACATGTATAATGTTATCATTATCAAAACATCTAAGTACATGTAATAGAGCATCTGTTTCACGAATATTGGCTAAAAACTGATTTCCTAACCCCTCTCCTTTACTTGCACCTTTAACCAAACCTGCAATATCTACAATTTCTACAGTAGCAGGAATCACTTTTTCTGGATTAACTAATTCCTCTAATTTTTCCAAACGAGTATCTGGCACATTAACTACGCCAATATTTGGTTCTATAGTACAAAATGGGAAATTAGCACTTTGTGCTTTCGCATTGGACAAACAATTAAATAAAGTTGATTTTCCAACGTTTGGTAATCCTACAATTCCAGCTTTCATAAATCTTATAATTTCGGTTGCAAATATACTTTTTTATCACAAAAAAATCCCGAAAATCGGGATTTGATATGAACTATTTTTTTGGTTTAATCTTGATGCATAAATTTTTGTTTGCCCAGCAACTCTTCCTCTGTTTCAACATTGTCTTCATCTGGCACACAACAATCTACAGGGCATACTGCAGCACATTGTGGCTCTTCATGAAAACCTACACATTCAGTACATTTGTCTGCTACTATATAATATATTTCATCAGAAATCGGCTCCTGTTCTTCATCAGATTTGACTGCATTCCCATTAGGAAGAATTACATCTCCTGTTAGGTCTGTTCCGTCTGAAAACTTCCAATCATCTGCACCCTCATAAATAGCTGTGTTAGGACATTCGGGTTCGCAAGCCCCGCAATTTATACATTCGTCTGTAATGATGATTGCCATTATTATTATCTTTAGTTTGTGTAACTTTGCTGTGCAAAAATAACCTCTAAAAAGGTAGCAACCAAAAATAATGAGTAGTATTCAAAATAGAATTAATGCTTTTGCAGCATTAGGTGATTTTTTAAATCAATTTAATTCAATCAAAATTGCAAAAAAAACCTCAGTTTTATTCAATGATTTATTCTTTGATGGATTTATTCATCAAATTAAATTAGCAGAGGAACAAAACAGTTGGTTCACTAAAGATGCAATATTATTTTCAATTGAAAATTGGGCTAATGCTTTAACTCATAAGAATATAACCCAATGGATATCTAATGAGAATATCGTTGAAAAACCTTCAAAAACTGTAGCCATAATTATGGCAGGAAATATCCCTTTGGTTGGATTTCATGATTTTTTATCTGTATTAATATGTGGGCATTCAGTTTTAGTAAAACAATCTTCAAATGATAAACAACTTATTCCGTATTTGGCAAAATACTTAGAGTATGTAGATGAAAACTTAAAGGGAAAAATTTCTTTTACTGAAGAAAGATTAAAAAATTTCGATGCTGTAATAGCCACTGGAAGCACTAATACAACTCGCTATTTTGAGTATTACTTTAAGAGCAAACCAAATATAATACGTAAGAATAGAAATTCTGTTGCCGTTATAACTGGAAAAGAAACCAAAGAGGATATAGAAAATCTTAGTGAAGATATTTTTAGATATTTTGGTCTAGGCTGTAGAAGTGTATCAAAATTATTTGTTCCAAAAGGGTATAATTTTGATGATTTTTTTAAAGGCATGTATACCTACCACCCTATCATAAATAATGCAAAATATGCCAACAATTATGATTATAATAAGGCAGTATTCTTAATGAGTGAATTTTCTATTTTAGAAAATGGATTTTTAATGATTAAAGAAGACACAAACTTTGCATCTCCTATAGCCACTGTTTTTTACGAATACTATGATAATTTAACTGATTTAAAATTAAAAATTATAAGTGAGTCAGAAAATATTCAGTGCATTGTAGCCAATAACTTCATTGAAAATGAAGTTAAATTTGGTCAAACACAACATCCAAAATTATGGGACTATGCAGACGGAGTCAATACCATTGAATTTTTATCTAAAATTTAATTTATAAAGACAAAAAATTGATTAAAATATTAGAAATTTACCATTTGAAAATATAGTTATAATGAAAAAACACAATTTTAGTGCTGGACCATGCATCTTACCTGAAGAAGTATTGCAGCAAGCCTCAAGAGCAGTCATTGATTTTAATAATGATGATCTTTCTTTACTTGAAATATCTCACAGAAGCAAACCTTTTGTAGATGTTATAGAGAATGCTAAACTACTAACCTTAGAATTATTAGGACTTGAAAACAAAGGATATCAAGTTTTATTCCTTCACGGAGGTGCTAGTACTCAATTTTTAATGACTGCCTACAACCTATTAAATAAGAAGGCTGCTTATCTAAATACCGGTACTTGGTCAGATAAAGCCATCAAAGAAGCAAAACTATTTGGTGAATTGGTAGAAGTAGCCACGTCAAAAGATAAAAATTTCACATATATCCCAACACAATACAACATCCCTTCAGATGCAGATTATTTTCACTGCACCAGTAACAATACTATTTTTGGAACTCAAATTAAAGAATTTCCGACATTAGACATACCTCTTGTCTGTGACATGAGTTCTGATATTTTTTCTCGTCAACTAAATTTTTCAAAATTTGATTTAATATATGCTGGAGCTCAAAAAAACATGGGACCAGCTGGTACAACCGTAGTTATTATAAAAGAAGACATTCTTGGTAAAGTTCAAAGAGCAATCCCTTCCATGTTGGATTATAAAGTACACATAGGTAAAGATAGTATGTTTAATACCCCAGCTGTATTTCCTATCTATGTATCTATGTTAACGTTAGAATGGTTAAAAGATATAGGAGGAATTTCTTTTATTGAAAAAGTAAACAATAGAAAAGCTGATTTATTGTACAAAGAAATCGACAGAAATCCACTATTTAAGGGAATTGTAGCTAGAGAAGACAGAAGTACTATGAATGCTACATTTTCACTACACGATGAGTCTTTAAAAGAACTTTTTGATAGCATGTGGAAAGAAACTAGAATAAATGGATTAAACGGTCATAGAAGTGTTGGTGGATACAGAGCAAGTATGTATAATGCATTACCATTATATAGCGTTCAAGCACTAGTTGATACCATGCAGGAATTAGAAAGAAAAGCATAAGATGAAAATATTAGCAAACGACGGAATTTCACAAAGTGGTATAGAATCCCTTCAAAATAATGGATTTGAGGTAATAACTACCAAAGTAGCACAGGTACAGTTAGAAAATTTTATTAATAAACATCAAATAGATGGTATTTTAGTAAGAAGTGCTACCCAAATAAGGCAGGAATTAATAGATGCTTGCCCAAGTATAAAGCTTATTGGTCGTGGTGGTGTTGGAATGGATAATATAGATGCAGACTATGCCATAGATCAAGGAATTCATGTCATTAATACTCCCAAAGCATCCTCTAATTCTGTTGCAGAATTAGTCTTTGCTCACCTTTTTGGAATGGTTCGTTTTCTTCATCAATCTAACAGAGAAATGCCTTTAGAAGGAGATTCTAGATTTAAAGATTTAAAAAAAGCATATGCTTTGGGCTCTGAACTAAGAGGTAAAAAAATCGGTATCATAGGGTTTGGAAGAATTGGTCAAGAAGTAGCAAGAATAGCACTTGGCATAGGTATGGAGGTCTTAGCAACAGACCGTTTTATAGAAAGTGCACCAATATCTATAGAGTTTTTTAACGGTCAGAAAATCACCATTACAATTGAAACTACAGATTTAGATACGCTCTTAAAAGAAAGCGACTTCATTAGTTTGCATGTACCTGTTCAAGAAAATTATGTAATTGGCACAAAAGAAATTTCAAAAATGAAAACAGGTATTTGTATTATCAATGCCGCAAGAGGAGGTGTAATTGATGAAGTAGCATTGATAAAAGCAATAAAAAAAAATAAAGTAAAATTTGCTGGGTTAGATGTTTTTGAAAAAGAGCCAAACCCAGAAATACAATTATTAATGAATCCTGAATTGTCATTAACTCCTCATATAGGTGCCGCAACAATTGAAGCCCAAGACAGAATAGGAACTGAATTAGCAACACAAATCATAGCATTATTAAAAGAATAAACGAGTACTTCAATCATTGAATTTAATAAAAAATTCAAGTATTACCATGAACAAATAACTAGTAATAATGGCCATTGTAAAACCATTTAAAGCCGTAAGACCAAACAGAGACAAAGTTGCTTTAGTATCTTCAAAATCTTATGATGCATATACAGATAAAGAGTTAGATGCTAAGCTAGAATTTAACCCTTTTACTTTTTTACACATCATTAATCCTGGGTATAAATATCATCAAGAATTTACTGGTGAGCAACGCTTCCAAATGATTCATAATAGATATGAAGAATTTAAGGAAAATAAAATTTTCATTAAAGATAGTTCAGATTCGTTTTACATCTATGAAAGTTCAGATACTCACAATTCATTTTGTGGGATTATTGCAGCAACAGCAGTTGATGACTACGACAACGGTACCATAAAAAAGCATGAAGGAACTATAAAAAAAAGGGAACAATTATTTGAAACCTATTTAAAAGCGACTGGTTTTAATGCAGAACCAGTCTTACTAACCTATGAAGATGATGAAAATTTCAACAAATTGCTACAAACTTTAAAAGAAAAAAGACCAGAATATGAATTTTCAACAACAGATAAAAAGCTACATCGTTTATGGTTGATTGATGATGAAATTAATATAGAAAAAATTACTTCTTTTTTTGAAAAAAAAGAGGCGCTATACATAGCTGATGGACACCATAGAAGCGCGTCTTCGTCTCTATTAAAAAAAGCTTTACAGAAAGAAAATAATCATCATAACGGAACAGAAAACTATAACTATTTCATGAGTTATATCATTCCTGAATCAAATTTAAAAATTTCAGAATTTAATAGATTTATAAAAGATTTAAATGGATTAACTATTGATGAATTTTTAATTGAATTGGATAAAAGCTACAGAATAGAAGAAAAAGGAGAACGTTTTTATAAACCCTCTCAAAAACATCATTTTAGCATGTATCTAGATGGTAAGTTTTATTCATTATATCTTAGAAAAAGTGTCTATGCTTATAAAGATGCACTATCTAAACTTGATGCAGAAATTCTTTACAGAACCATTTTAAAGCCTATCTTAGGAATTGATAACTTAAATAATAATGATAGAATAAAATATCGAAATAATAAATTAGATATGTTATCTATCAAAACTTTGGTTGATAATGGTCAGTTTGATATTGGTTTTGGAATGTTACCAATTACGATTGATGAAATGAAAAAAATAGCTGACGCACAATTGATAATGCCACCTAAGACTAGTTATATAGAACCTAAATTAAGGAGTGGTTTAACCATGTATGAATTTTAATTATGAGTTATATTAAAGAAAATTTAGAAAAAATTAAAACATCAATTTCAGAAAAAACTGTTCTTGTTGCAGTGTCCAAAACCAAACCTATTGTAGATTTGTTTGAAGCATATGAAGCTGGTCAGAGAGTTTTTGGGGAAAACAAAATACAGGAAATGGTTACAAAACATGACGCTCTACCTAAAGATATAGAGTGGCATATGATAGGTCATCTTCAACGAAATAAAGTGAAGTATATGGCTCATTTTGTAGACTTAATTCATGGAGTAGATAGCTTAAAGACTTTAAAGGAAATAAATAAACAAGCACTTAAACACGAAAGAGTAATTAACTGTTTGCTGCAAGTAAGAATAGCTAAAGAAGAAACAAAATTTGGGTTAACACCAGAGGATGTATCTGATATTTTAAATTCTGATGAACTAAAATCCTTTACTAATGTAAAAATTTGTGGTTTTATGGGCATGGCAACTTTCACAAAAAATGAGGCTATTTTAAATGAAGAATTTTCTGAATTAGAAACTTTATACAACCTTCATAAAAAACAACACCTAGATTTCACAATACTATCAATGGGAATGAGTGGAGATTACAAATTAGCTATCAAAAACGGAAGTACCATGATTAGAGTTGGTAGTTCTATTTTTGGTTCTAGAAATTATATCGCATAGAATTTGTACGCAATTTTAGACATAGAAACTACGGGAGGTAAATTTAATGAGGAGGGCATTACAGAAATAGCCATCTATAAATTTGATGGACATTCAACAATAGATCAATTTGTGAGCTTGGTAAATCCAGAAAAACCAATTCAAGAATTTGTTGTAAAGCTTACAGGAATCAATAACAAAATGCTCAGAAATGCTCCTAAATTTTATGAGGTTGCTAAACGTATCGTTGAAATTACAAAAGATGTAACATTAGTGGCTCACAATGCAGAATTTGATACTAGAATTTTAAAAACAGAATTTGATAGATTAGGGTTTGACTATAAGAGAAATTCAATATGTACCATAGAATTAAGTAGAAAGTTAATTCCTGATGAAAAATCCTATAGTCTTGGTAAATTGTGTAAATCTCTTGGTATACCCATGAGTGACAGACATAGAGCATCTGGAGATGCTTTAGCAACAGTTCAACTATTCAAATTACTTTTAAATAAAGACATAAATAAAGACATTACACAAAACTCTATTAAATACTTTGATAATAGAAATATCAAAAATAAAATTAATGCCATTCTAGATAGCATCCCTGTTAAAATGGGGGTATATTATATTCACAATCATGAAGGTAGAGTTATATTTATTGGTAGAGGAAACAATCTTAAATCTGAAGTTACTAAACTTTTTTTGAAGCAAAGTAAACGCGCCTTAAAAGTTCAGGAAAGAGTAGATAAAGTAACTTACCAATTTAGTGGAAATGAGTTATTTAATAGATTAAAATACCATATAGAATTGGAAACTCTTAAGCCAAAATACAATTTCAAAAAAAAGAAAAAATTAACAGTTCAACAATTTTCTCACCCAGACTTTATAATTCAACTAAATGGTCGAGAAGTTGAGGAAAATGGACTTATTTTAATTGAAAATAATGAAGTTGTTGGGTATGGATACACAAATTTAGCTTTTCAAGAATCAAAAATATCAATATTAAAATCTATTTTAACCCCAATTGAAAATAAAGATTTAGCTAAGTCTATTGTGAAAAATTATTTGAATAATAATAGTGTTTCAAAAATAATAAGATTGTAATGTAGTATATTGTAGTATTAGAAAACAATAATTTGAATTCTCAACAAAAAAATAAACCATCTTTAAAACACAGACTTCATGAAATTATTTATGAGGCAGACACCAGTGGTGGTAGATTGTTTGATGTCATATTATTAATTGCAATTCTGGCAAGTATTCTCTTTGTAATGCTTGAAAGTGTTCAAAGTATTGATAAAAAATACGGTCCTTTTTTGGATGTTGCAGAATGGGTAATCACCATCTTATTTTCTCTAGAATATGTGTTAAGAATTGTAACTGTAAAAAAACCTTGGAAATATATTTTTAGCTTCTATGGTATTATAGATTTATTGTCAACCATTCCAAAATATGTTTCTTTAATACTAATGGATAGTCATAACTTAGCTGTTTTAAGAGCATTAAGATTGTTACGCATATTCAGAATTTTAAAGATAACTCGCTATATAGGAGCTTCTAATAAATTGTTATTAGCCTTGAGGTCTAGTAGAGCAAAAATTGCAGTTTTTTTACTCTTTGTATTAGTTCTTTGCATCATTTTAGGTACTATTATGTACATGGTTGAAGGAGCTGAAAATGGTTTTACTAGTATTCCAACAAGTGTGTATTGGGCTATAGTAACCCTAACTACAGTAGGATATGGAGATATTGCTCCGGGAACTCCAATAGGTCAATTAATAGCAAGCGCTATCATGATTTTAGGATATGCAATCATAGCGATACCAACTGGAATTGTTGGTTCTGAAATGATAAATGCTAAAATTCATACCAATACTCAGGGTTGTCCTAATTGCATGCGAGACTCTCATCAAGATGAAGCTATATTTTGTTATCATTGTGGTGATAAATTAAATGAATAATGGGCAACTCAAAAAAGACACTAATCACCATTGTGGGACCTACTGCTATTGGAAAAACCTCTCTAAGTATCTTAATTGCGTCTTATTTTAAAACAGAAATAATTTCATGTGACTCTAGACAATTTTATAAGGAAATGACCATAGGGACTGCAGTGCCTGAAAAAGAGGAGTTAGCAGAAGTACCTCATCATTTTATTCAAAACAGAAGTGTTTTTGAAGACTATAATGTGGGTGCCTTTGAAAGAGATGCACTAAACGTATTAGATACTTTGTTTAAAAAACACAATATTGTTGTGATGGTTGGAGGAAGCGGCTTGTATGTAAAAGCAGTCATTGAAGGCTTAGATGATTTTCCGAAAATTGATTCAACTATTAGACTAGAATTAAATAATATTTACAAAAATGAAGGGATTATTCCTTTACAACAACAACTTAAAAAATTAGATATAGAGACCTACAATACAATTTCATTAGATAATCCACAAAGAGTTATTAGAGCTTTAGAAATTTGTATAGGTACAAATTTACCATATTCCAGTTTTAAAGGTAAAGGAAAAAGGAAAAGAGATTTTGTATCGATTATTGTAGGTTTAAATGGTGATCGTCAAAAAATCTATGATCGAATAAACTACAGAGTTGATTTAATGATGGAAAAAGGATTGCTGGATGAGGCCAAAAAATTACATCCTCAAAAATCTTTAAACGCACTACAAACAGTTGGGTACAAAGAATTATTTTTATTTTTTGATGGAAAAATCACCAAAGAATATGCTGTAGAAGAAATCAAAAAAAACACACGAAGATTTGCTAAAAGACAACTCACTTGGTTTAAAAAAAACACCAATATAATGTGGTTTGATTTTGAAACAGATCTTAGTGATTTAATCAAAAAGTTGAAAAAAATATAAATATTTTTTAAAGCATATAATGCTTTCAATATTAAATCCCTTTTTTATCTTTGTTCAAATTATATATAAAATGAAAGTAAAATTATTAATAGTTGTTTTTTGTTTTGCAGGTTTTTTTGTTAACGGTCAAACCAAAGTTGGTACTATAAATTCAGAATTTATAGTTGGATTAATGCCTGAGTCTAAACAGGTTTTAAGTGAGTTGAAAATATATGCCGCAAGATTAGATTCAACTTACCAAGTTAAATTATCAGATTATAATGCTAAAGTTACTGCTTTTCAAAAACTTGATCCAAGTTTATCAGATAACTTTAAGAAAGTTAAAATTGAAGAAATTAATGAATTGGAGCAAGACTTACAAAAAAGTCAACAAAATGGAAATAGTTTAATTAATCTTAAAAGAGATCAATTAATGAATCCATTATATCAGATTTTAGGTGAAGCGATTACTGAATTAGCTAAATCTGAAGGTTTTACGCAAATTTTAACCTCCTCTGGCAATGAATTTGCATATATAGATGAAACATTTGACATTACAGAAAAGGTAATGGCTAAATTGGGGATAAAAATGCCTCCACCTTCAAAAAAATAAGATTATTATAAAATATATTCATAAAAAAGAGAGGCAAAAGCCTCTCTTTTTTATGAATATATTTAGAATTTATCTTCTACTATAATTTGGAGCTTCTTTAGTAATAGCTACATCATGAGGATGACTCTCATTAATACCAGAACTAGTTATTCTAACAAACTTTCCTATACTTTTTAGAGTTTCAATGTCTTTTGACCCACAATATCCCATTCCTGCTTTTAAACCTCCAATAAACTGATGAATACTTTCATCTAAATTTCCTTTATAAGGAACTCTTCCAACAATACCTTCAGGAACTAATTTTTTAATATCATCTTCTACATCTTGGAAATAACGATCTTTAGAACCCTGTTTCATGGCTTCAACGGACCCCATACCTCTGTAAGATTTAAATTTCCTACCCTCGTAAATAATGGTTTCTCCGGGAGATTCTTTAGTTCCTGCTAAAAGAGATCCTAACATTACAGAATCTGCTCCTGCTGCAATGGCTTTCGGAATATCTCCCGTGTAACGAATTCCACCATCAGCTATAACTGGAACACCTGAGCCTTTAATAGCTTCAGCGACTTCTAAAACAGCTGAGAATTGAGGAAAACCAACTCCTGCCACAACTCTTGTTGTACAAATAGAACCAGGACCTATTCCAACTTTCACAGCATCAGCACCAGCTTTAACTAAGTAAGTTGCAGCTTCAGCTGTAGCAATATTGCCTACTACTACATCTAGTGCTGGAAATGCTTTTTTTACAGCTTTTAAGACTGTTACAACTCCTTTTGTATGTCCGTGTGCAGTATCTATAATTACTGCATCTACTCCAGCATTCACCAGAGCCTTTGCTCTATCTACAGCATCTGCTGTAACACCTAAGGCAGCTGCGACACGTAATCTTCCAAAACTATCTTTATTGGCTATCGGTTTTTGAGTAACTTTTGTAATGTCTCTAAAAGTAATTAACCCTCGTAATTTATATTCATCGTCTACTATTAGAAGCTTTTCAATTTTATTTAATTGTAAAATAGATTCTGCATCTTTTAATGAAGTACCCACTGGAGCCGTAATCAAATTTTTCTCTGTCATTACCTCTACAATAGCTCTATCATTATTGTGTTCAAAACGTAAATCTCTATTAGTAACAATACCTCTTAATTTACCTAGGTTATCAATTACTGGAATACCGCCAATTTTATGTTCTCTCATGGCATTATTAGCATCAGCTACCACAGCAGTAAGCGGAAGTGTTACTGGGTCTATGATCATACCACTTTCTGCTCTTTTTACCTTTCTAACCTCCTGTGCTTGCTTCTCTATAGACATATTTTTATGCAAGACCCCTATTCCACCTTCTCTGGCAATAGCAATAGCCATAGAAGATTCTGTAACTGTATCCATAGCGGCAGACACAATTGGCACATTAATGGTAATATTTCGAGTGAATTTTGTTTGGATAGATACTTCTCTTGGAAGAACATCTGAATAAGCAGGAACTAATAAAACATCATCGTATGTTAAACCTTCTCCTACAATCTTAGAATTGTGAGCAATCATAGTACAATTAAATTAAAATTAATTGCAACCAAATTTACAACTTATTTTCTAGATAGTAAACATCAGTAATTGCAAGAATTGTTAACTTATTTTGTCGTACTTACTTAGCCACGAATATTGACTGAAATTTTTTCCAGAGGAAGCCCCTAATAAAAACAACATTCCTACATAGCCTTTTACATAAAATAAAAATAACATAAATAGATACCCTACATGGTTGGTGTCTCCGTAGATAAGATTTTTTGTTAGGATAGTGGAAAGTAAACTTAACAAAAAGATTGAAATTCCAAGATTTTCTACATTTTTAACACCCCAATATTTAATTCTTCTTAATGGATGCAAATCGGTACCCCATTTGTGAATTAAATAATAATATCCGTTCCCCATAGGAGCAAATAACAATGGATCGTCTGCCTTGTCTAGTCTAAATAGTTTAGAGGGCGCTATAATTTTAAAACCATCTAATACGGTATTGTGTGTTTTTTCTAAAGTATTTATCTTATCGACAACCTCTTCGGGGTAAGTTCCCTTAAAATATTTTGTATCTAAAAAACGAAGACGATAATTAACACATATTTTTTCAATGTGACTAATGTGAAAAATTGCATTTGTATCTAAAATATCAAAACTAAACTTATTAATATTCCTGTTTATGGGTGAAAGTGAAAGCCTTTTTAGAACATTATTATCTGAAGAAATCTCATTGATAATTGAATTAACCCATGTAGTAATATCAAAAGATTTATCTTCCTTGTTTCTTTGTTTAATTAGAGTTTTGTGTATATCTATGGGTTTTAACATAACTGAATTTTTGTTATATCAAAGTTAAATAAAGTCTTTAATTTAAAAATTATTTAATTTTACAATTCTCTTATTCATAATCATTCTATATAATTTATTGATAATCAAATGCCTAGGATTTTTATGTTTATTTATTCTAAATAAATTTTGTATAACACAATTTCTATTGTATTTTTACATGAAATTATGAAAATTATTTTTAATTAATCTAAATAAAAACAAGTGAAAAGAATTGTCATATTTACAATTTGTATTATAAGTAATCAAATAATTTCTCAAACAAAGTTAAAAAAAACTGATAATAAAATTGATTCAATTCAGAAATTAGATGAAATAATAATTAATTCAAATTTAATATTTGGAAATAAATTTGTAGCGAGTAACAGAACAGGATCTGCGTATTATATCTCTCCTAAAGAATTAAAAAAATTCAGTTTTACTGATATAAATAGAGCATTAAGATCTGTTCCCGGTGTAAATATATATGAAGAAGATGGTTTTGGATTAAGACCAAATATAAGTCTAAGAGGAACGTCTCCAGAAAGAAGTTCTAAAATAACTATGATGGAAGATGGTGTGTTAATTGCTCCTGCTCCCTACAGTGCTTCATCTGCGTATTATTTTCCAACAATAGCTAGGATGGAAGCTGTAGAAGTTTTAAAAGGTAGTAGTCAAATCCAATTTGGTCCTTTTACTACTGGTGGTGCTATTAATATGATTTCTAATCAAATTCCAGAATCTTTTAGTGGTAGAATAAGAAGTAGTTATGGTAGTTTTAATTCTTCCCAATTTCATTCAATTATTGGTGATAACATGAATAATTTTGGATATTCTTTAGAATATTTGAATTATGGTTCAGATGGTTTTAAAAAATTATCCAATGATCAAAATACTGGTTTTAATAAAAACGATATTGTGTTAAAATTTAAAGTAAACTTATTTCCTAAGTTAGCAGTTAAACATGCTTTAGATATTAAATTACAATATTCTGATGAGGAATCTAACGAAACATATTTAGGGTTAACGGATAATGATTTTAATACGAATCCATTCAACAGATATGATGGGTCTGCTGTTGATTTAATGAAAAATATTCATAAACAAATTGTTCTTACTCATACTGTAGATTTTACAAAAAACTTTAGAATAACAACGAATGCTTATCATAATTATTTTAGAAGAAATTGGTACAAAGCAGATTACATCACATTTGATGGGGATAGACAATCTATTGGTAAAGTTTTTGGAAACCAAAATAATTTCATCAATCATCTTTCTTTTGCAAAAGGTGAAATTAATTCAGATGGCGATGATTTCATGAATGTAAGAGCCAATAATAGAGTGTATAATTCGAAGGGAATTCAAACAAAATTTGACTACCATTGGTATGATAATGATGTTTTTCATGATATTGAGATTGGTTTACGATACCATTATGATGATGAAGATCGTTTTCAATGGATAGATGATTATAGTATAAATAATGGAGTATTAAGTTTATCAAATGCAGGAATACCTGGGTCAAACGCCAATCGAATTAGTAGTGCCAAAGCATTTGCAGCTTCAGCAACTTATAGATTAAAATATAAAGCTTGGACTTTTACTCCTGGAATTCGCTATGAAAATATTTCTTTACAAAGAGAGAACTTTGGGGGGAGTGATCCTTCAAGAACTGGAGATAATTTATCTACTAGAGAAAATAACGTAGATGTATTTATTCCAGGTATTGGAACAAATTATAAATTCAATAATAATTTTTCAATTTTTGGAGGGATACACAAAGGGTTTTCACCTCCAGGCAATCAGGAAGGTCAAAAACCTGAAGAAAGTATCAATTATGAGCTTGGAAGTAGATTTGGTGTAGGAAAATTAAAAGGAGAAGCTGTCTTCTTTTTTAATGACTATAGTAACTTATTAGGTAGTGATTTAGCTGCTACTGGTGGTACAGGCTCATTAGATCAATTTAATGCTGGAGAAGTAAATGTTAACGGTCTTGAATTTCTTTTAAATTACGATTTACTTGATCAAGAATCAACTATTAAAATTCCTTTTACTTTTGGATATACTTTTACAAATACTGAGTTTAAAAATAGTTTTGGAAGCGATGAAGATCTATGGGGAGAAGTTATAAGTGGTGACGAATTACCCTATTTATCTAAACATCAATTTAATATTGGAATATCTTTAGAACATGAAAAATATGAGTTCAATTTTAATGGACGTTTTAATGGGAAATTTAGAACTCAAGCAGGAAAAGGATCTATTCCAGAGGATGAATTAGTAAATTCAAATTTTGTGATTGACTTTTCTGGAAAGTATTTTATTACTGAAAACATCTCAACTACTGTTAACATCATTAATTTATTAGATAATGTTTATGCGGCATCAAGAGTTCCAGCAGGACTTCGACCTGGTCATCCATTTGGTGCATATCTAGGAATTCAATTTAAATTCTAAATTTTCATTTTTTTAACTTAGGGAAGAGGGGTTCATGTACCTCTCTTTTTTTTAAATTTTTCAGATACAATATCATTGCTCTTCTGATATCTGAGGAAATCTCAATTGAGTTAGGATGGTACACAGAAAGCACCTCAGGATGTTCAGATGTTAAAAAAGGGATATCAAATCCTTTCATTAAATAATCACTAATAGCAATTGTATATGTTTTTAAAGGATTGATAGTGCTATTGTTTATAGAAAATAGAGTATCATTCATTTCAATAGAGCTACGTTGTAAATAAGCACCTGAACCAGCTGCATTGTTACCATACTCTAAAACTTTATTCAATAAACTTCCTTTCATTTTTACTTTTAAAACTGACCCTCCAAAAGGTAATACTCTAAAAGCATCTACGCTGTTAATATCACCAACTAATTGGTCATCAATTCGAATAGAACCACCGTTCACAATAGAACAGTCTACTTCATTATTGTATGAATTGGCCATAGATTTCGCTATCAATTGTCCAAGGTTCGTTTGTTTAGATCTAATTGGAATATCTCTTCCATCTAAAGGAATTTTTGTGTTGTAAATAATTTCATATGGATTTTCTACAATTTTTGATATTTGAGAATTCATGACCTCCATCCATTTATCAACTACTAACTTTACTTTTTTATCATCTACAATATTGGTATCTATTGTTTTTAATAATGACGAAATGGAGGTTTGTTTGGTCTTTCTATTAAAGTTTATAGTATGAATATAAGCGGTTTTAGCATTAGCATCTGCTTTGGTAATTTTTACATTACCTATCATTTCATTTTTATGATCATGTTCATGGCCTCCCATAATCAATGGAATATTGGGTAATAATCTAGCAATTTCTCTATCATGTTCTATTTTAACGTGTGTAAGACCTAAAACAACATCTACTTCCTCTTTAATAAGGTTATACTCATTTTGAATAGAACTAAACATATCTTTATATAACACATACTCTTTTGGGTTAGATGGAATGCAAACACTTATAAAACCTATTTTAATATTTGTACCATCAGCATCTGAAATCTCCTTTATGAATGACCCATTTATAGAGGTTTTAAATCCATTTATTTCTTGATAAAATGGTTTAATACTTTCTTTAGTTCTATTGAATACGTTTGAAGAAATCCATGGAAAACTACTTTCATTTATTCTGTTTTGAAGATCTTTTTTTGGAATGTCAAATTCATGATTTCCAAAAGCTACCAAATCAAAATTCATAGCATTCATTACCTCAATCATTTGTTTACCACGAATTTTTTCACCATTTAGTTTCATTCCTCCCAACAACGATGGATTTAAAAAATCGCCTGCCATCACTAGCATTGTATTCTCATTCTCTTTTAGTAATTCTTTATGAATGGTTTCAACCCTAGCCATTCCACCAAAGTTCCCTCCTTGAATTGAAGAAATTTCGTAAACATCATTTAATTGCAACAGGGTAAATGAGATCTTATCATCATCTGAAGAACAGGATAATAATAGTAATGCAGATAAAAAAAATAAAATTGGTTTGAAATATTTCATAGGTTTTACTTATGGGGTTAGAAAGTTTTCAAAGCTTGATTGTAAGCACTTTCAAAACTCATTGGTTTTATTCCTGTATTGACTTTTTGAGCAGTAAAATAAGAAAGAAGCTTTTCTGTTGGCATATTACCAGTTAACTCATCTTTAGCCATTGGACATCCACCGAATCCTTTTATGGCTCCATCAAATCGCTTACATCCGGCTTTAAAGGCAGCATCAACTTTTTGATGCCATGAGTCAGGAGTAGTATGCAAATGAGCTCCAAATTCAATTTTCGGATAGTTATAAATTAAGTTTGAAAATAAATATTCAATCACATCTGGTTTAGAACTTCCAATAGTATCCGATAACGATATTATTTTAACGCCCATATCAGATAGTTTTTCTGTCCATTCTCCCACAATATTTATATTCCAAGGATCACCGTAAGGATTTCCAAACCCCATAGACAAGTATGTAACAACTTCTTTATTCTTTTTTGAAGCAATAGATAAAATCTCTTCTAATTCTTTAATGGATTGTTGAATTGTTTTGTGTGTATTCCGCATTTGAAAATTTTCAGAAATTGAAAATGGATATCCTAAATAATTAATTTCTTCAAATTGGATAGCATCATTAGCTCCCCTCCTATTCGCAATAATTGCTAATAATTTACTTTGAGTTTGTGAAAGGTCTAGTTTTGATAAAACAGCTGCAGTGTCTCGCATCTGAGGGATTGCTTTAGGGGATACAAAACTTCCAAAATCTATAGTATCAAAACCAACTTTCAGTAAAGAGTTAATATATCTTGCTTTAGCATCTGTAGAAATAAAATGACTTTTAATACCCTGCATGGCATCTCTCGGACATTCTATAATTTTCACTTTATTCATCTACTCAAAGATACAATTTAAAGCATTGAATCTATATCAAAATAAAGACAGCAATACCAATAAATACTAAAATTTGAATCCACTGTAACCAAATACCAATTTTTTTACTTGTTTTAATTTTCTCAGAAATAGTTCCTCCAAGCAAAGCTATACATGAAAAAACAACAGATGACACCAGTATAAACAAAGTACCTAAAATAAGAAACTGAAGGCTTATGGATAGTTTTTCTGTAAATAAAAACCCAGGAAATAGTGCTAGAAAAAAGATAGTAACTTTAGGGTTTAGTACATTCATAATAAATCCTATTTTATACAATTGAAAAGGTGTTTTTTTTTCAATTTTATTTGTACTAACTGAAATCACAGAACTACTCCTATATACTTTATAAGCTAAATACAAAAGATAGACAGCGCCAAATAGTTTAATTCCAAGAAAAATATTATTATTATTATCCTTAATAATTGAGGAAATTCCTACCGCTAAAAATATTGTATGAATAATGCAACCTGTCATTAATCCAAGAATGGTCGCTAGTCCATATTTCTTTCCATAAATTACACTTTGCATTAACACAAAAACATTATCTGGACCTGGGGAAATTGCCAATAAAGTAACAGCAAATACAAAAGATATTAAAACCTCCATTTTTGGTTTACAACTAAAGAGTTAATAATGCCTTATTAATTTTTTTAATTAAACCTGGTCCTTCATAAATAAAGCCAGTATAAATCTGAACCAAATCTGCACCTGCCTCAATTTTATCAAGAGCATCTTCTGCTGAGTGTATACCTCCTACCCCAATAATTGGAAATGCCTTATTAGAATTCTGAGCTAAATACTTAATTACTTTAGTACTTAATTCCTTAATTGGCTGTCCACTTAAACCACCATTACCAATTTCTTTTAAAAGACGATTTGAGGCTTTTAAATTATTTCTAGTTGTTGAAGTATTAGAGGCTATAACACCATCGATTTTTGTTTCTGCTACCAATTCAATGATTTCATCAAGTTGATTATTGTTTAAATCAGGTGCAATTTTTAATAAAATTGGTTTTTGAATAATTTCTTGGTTGTTTAGTTTTTGAATAGCTGTAATTAACTCTATTAAATAAGATTTGTCATTTAACTTTGCATGACTTGCAACGTTAGGACAACTTACATTTAAAACAAAATAATCTACAAAAGGATAAAGCCCCTTAAAACATAATTCATAATCAGCTGTGTAGTTCTCTGAACTCGTTTGTGTATTTTTTCCAATATTTCCACCAATAATAAGTTTTCCTTTATTTTTCTTTAATTGTTGGATTGCTATCTCTAAACCATCATTATTAAAACCCATTCTATTTATGATCCCATTATCCTCTTTTAATCTAAATAGTCTTTTTTTAGGATTACCTTCTTGACCTAATGGTGTTACAGTTCCAATTTCTATAAAACCAAAACCAAAATTTGCCAATTCATTGAACAAAACAGCATTTTTATCAAAACCTGCGGCTAAACCGACTGGATTTTTAAATGTAATCCCAAAAAGTGTTCTTTCTAATCTTTTGTCTTCAATTTTATAAATACTTCTAAATATTAAAGCCATTAAAGGAACTTTACATAAGAAACGAATTAAAGAAAAAGTAATATAATGTATCTTCTCAGGGTCAAATAAAAACAGAAATGGACGAATGAATAGTTTATACATATTAAATTAAAAAAAAACCCAAAAAGGAGCTTGTTATTATCTTAAAACAGCCTCTAAATTCTTTTCAAATGACTGTTGTAGTTTTTGCATTATTTTATCTATTTGACGATCTTCTAACGTCTTATTTTGATCTTGTAAAACAAAACTTACAGCATATGATTTTTTCCCTTCGGGAAGCTTATCTCCCTGATAAACGTCAAACAAATCAACATCTTTTAATAAATTTCGTTCAGATTGAAATGCCAAATCATATATTTCTTTGAATGTAACTTTTTCGTCTAACAATAGCGCTAAATCTCTTTTTACTGATGGAAATTTAGTTAAGCTAGAAACTTTTATTTTTTTATTACCGGAAATTGAAAGAATTGTTGACCAATCAAAATCTGCAAATAAAACTTCTTGTTTGATCCCAAATTCTTTTCGTATTTGTTTAGAAACTACACCAAATTCTACCAATTTCTTTTTTCCTAAACTAAATACTATACCTTCAGAAAATACATCAGTCTTTATTGGGCTTGTTTTTAAATTTGAAACCCCTATTCTTTCTAAAATAGACCTTATAATTCCTTTTAAATAAAAGAAATCAGAATTTTGGGATGGGTTTGTCCAAGTATCCTTAGTTCTTGCCCCTGAGATAAAAATAGTCAGGTGTTTATCTTCTTGATATCCGTGTTCGTACTTATGATATGTTTTTCCAAATTCATAAAACTTCAGTGAGTTATTTTTTCGGTTGAGATTGTAGGATATAGATTCTAATCCGCTAAAAAGTAATGATTGTCTTAAAACTTTTAAATCATTACTCAAGGGGTTTAAAATGCTAACGTTAAATTCAGTTTTTAAATTCTTTGAAAAAGAAATATAATCTTCTTTTGTTAAGGAGTTAGCCATGGTTTCATTAAAACCTAATGAAGTCAATTGGTTCGCAATAATATTTTCTAAGTAAATATCTTTATTACCGTTAAAAGAAATTGATGAATTTAATTTATGTGAAAATTTGATATTATTGTATCCATAAACTCTAAGAATTTCTTCTATAATATCCGCTTCTCTTTGAACATCTACCCTAAATGAAGGTATTGTTAACCCAAGACCTGCTTCAGTCTCACTACTGATTTTAATTTCTAAAGAAGCTAAAATATTTTTAACAGTTTCTTTATCTAACTCTTGACCAATTAATCTAAAAGCATTTTCGTAGGAGAAAAAGACCTGAAAATCTTCCATTTTTTCAGGATAAAAGTCCATGATATCTGATGCTATTTTTCCATTTGAATATTCTTTTATTAAAATTGCAGCTCGTTTTAATGCATATTTTGTGAAATTAATATCAATACCTCGTTCAAAACGAAATGAAGCGTCAGTATTTAACGCATGTCTTTTAGCTGTTTTTCTAATAGAAACAGGATTAAAATAAGCACTTTCTAAAAATATAGAAGTTGTTTTTTCTGTTACACCAGAATTTATTCCTCCAAAAACACCTGCAATGCATAACGGGTTTGATGCCGCATCACAAATCATAATATCTTCAGAATGTAATTCTCTTTCAATACCGTCTAAAGTGGTGAATTTTGTTCCAGATTTTAATGTTTTGACAACAACTTTATTGCCTTCTATTTTTTTTGCATCAAATGCATGTAAGGGTTGTCCTAATTCGTGTAAAACATAATTTGTAATGTCTACTATGTTATTTTTTGGTGTTAAGCCAATAGATTTTAGGCGGTTTTGAATCCATTCAGGAGAATCTTTTACCTCAACATCTACAATTGATATTCCACAATAACGAGGTGATGATTCTTTTTTATCTACTTCAACGTCTATTCTCAACCTTCTTTCATCAACCTGAAAATCACTGACAGAAGGGGTAATAAGCTCTAAATTAATACCGTGTTGAATTAAACCAGCACGAAAATCTCTAGCAACTCCATAATGACTCATAGCATCTGCCCTATTTGGAGTTAAACCAATTTCAAAAACTTTGTCAATTTCTATATTGAAGACATCAGCTGCCTTAGTACCTGATTTTAATTGATTATCAAGAATTAGAATACCATCATGACTAGCTCCTAAACCCAATTCATCTTCAGCACAAATCATTCCATGACTTTCCTCTCCTCTAATTTTACCTTTCTTAATTTTAAAACCAGAGCCTGAATCATCATACAACATTGTTCCTATTGTAGCTACAGGAACCTTTTGGCCTGCAGCAACATTGGGAGCCCCACAAACAATTTGAACTGGATCTCCAGATCCTAAATCTACAGTTGTTAGTTTTAAACGATCAGCATTAGGATGTTGAACACATGTTAGTACCTCTCCTACTACAACTCCTTCAAGGCTACCTTTGATAGACTCAATAGTCTCAACTCCTTCAACTTCTAAACCAAGGTCAGTTAATAATTCACTTGTTTTATTTACTTCCCAATCTGTTTGTAAAAATTTTTTTAACCAATTATATGATATTTTCATCTAATGTTTTAGATTTAGTTGCAAATTTAAAGAAATTAAAGGTTTTTTAGGGAAGATTTTTAAGAATTTACAAAGAGTAAAATTTAATATCTGTTTTATAAAAATAATATTGTTCTTTACATCTATTTTAAGAACATAAAAAACTAATAACTATCTTAAGACCTAAAAGAGTAAAAACACTCTTTTTTAATAAAAACCACGAATTTCATTTATTTATGGCCAATGAAACTACCTATTGCAATTACATAAAAAACTTAGATAAAAATAATGTTCATAAAATTTATCACGATACTCAATATGGATATACCTTAGATTCTGACAATGAGCTATTTGGTAGGTTAATTTTAGAAATCAATCAAGCAGGCTTGTCATGGAATACCATTCTAAATAAGCAAGATAATTTTAGAAAAGCCTATTCAAACTACTCAATTAAAACAATTGCTAATTATGATGATAAAGCACGTACACGATTATTAAATGATACAGGAATTATAAGAAATAGACTTAAAATAAATGCAGTTATTTATAATGCTCAAATTATAATACAAATTCAAAAAAAGTTTGGTTCTTTTCAATCATGGCTAGATAATAATCATCCAAAGACAAGAGACGAATGGGTGAAATTATTTAAGAAAACATTTAAATTTACCGGAGGAGAGATTACTAATGAATTTTTAATGAGTACAGGATACTTAAAAGGAGCTCATCAAAAAAACTGCATTATTTATGAAAAAATTTTAAAAGAAAACCCAAAATGGAACACTAACTGATATTTGACCAAGCTCCTGTTGTTTTAGAAATCTCAGCGTATGTTTTTTGAATTATATTATTTTTAATTTTTGAAAGATTTGGATCCTCTTGCAAAATTTCTATAGCTGAATTTCTCGCTTTGTAAAGTATGGGGGTGTCTTTTACTACATCAGCAATTTTTAAATTTAACACACCGCTTTGTTGGGTACCCATCATATTCCCAGGACCACGCAATTTTAAATCTACCTCAGCAATTTTAAAACCATCTGATGTTTCCACCATAGTTTTCAATCTTGTTTTTGCCTCAGTTGATAATTTAAAACTAGATAATAAAACACAATAACTCTGATCTGCCCCTCGACCTACTCTACCTCTTAATTGATGCAATTGACTCAAACCAAAACGTTCTGAACTTTCAATTACCATAATACTAGCATTTGGTACGTTAACTCCTACCTCTATTACAGTAGTTGCAACCATTATCTGAGTTTGTCCTTTTACAAAACGTTGCATTTCATATTCCTTATCAGTTGCTTTCATCTTACCGTGAACAATACTGATTTGGTATTTTGGCACAGGAAACTCTCTTGAAATACTCTCATATCCATCCATTAAGTCTTTATAATCCATGGCTTGAGATTCCTGAATTAACGGATATACAACATAGACTTGTCTACCTTTTTCTATTTCTTGCTTCATAAATTTAAATACAGCTAATCTGTTATTGTCATTCCTATGCACAGTTTTCACCTCTTTCCTACCTGGTGGTAATTCATCAATTACAGAAATATCCAAATCTCCATAGACACTCATGGCAAGGGTTCTAGGAATAGGTGTCGCTGTCATTACTAAGATATGTGGAGGTAACGTATTCTTTTGCCACATTTTAGAACGTTGTGCAACACCAAACCTATGCTGTTCATCTATGATAGCAATTCCAAGATTATGAAATTTAACTTTATCCTCTAATAATGCATGTGTTCCAATTAATATATTTAGGTTTCCATTCTCTAAACTTTCATGAATTTCCCTTCTTTTTTTTACTGAACTAGAGCCTGTTAATAAAGCAACAGAAACATCTAATTTCTTTAATAATTCATCAATTGCTTTAAAATGTTGAGTAGCTAAAATTTCTGTTGGAGCAATAATACTGGCTTGAAAGCCATTATCTATAGCTAACAACATCGCTAATAAAGCTACAATTGTTTTCCCTGAGCCAACATCTCCTTGTAATAAACGATTCATATGTGTATTAGAAGCAACATCATTTCTAATTTCTTTAAGCACTACTTTTTGAGCGTTGGTAAGTTTAAAAGGTAGATATTCATTGTAAAATTCATTAAAAATAGTTCCAACTTTAGCAAAAACATATCCTTTAATTTTATTTTTTCTAATGATTTTTTTACGAATCAGTTGTAATTGAATAAAAAAAAGTTCCTCAAACTTCAATCGAAATTGAGCTCTTTCTAACATTTCTGATGATGTAGGAAAATGAATATTTAATAAAGCCTCTTTTTTCCCAATAAGACCATGATTAGATATTAGTTCAGTGGATAAACTTTCTTGAATTTGCTCAAATATTTGAAGTAAAATATTCTGAATATAACCTCTAAAAATTTTATTACTTAATCCACTATTTACTAACCTATCCGTTGAAGAATATACTGGCTGTAATTTAGTTTGTATTTTTTTTTTGTGATCTTCTAATAAGTCCATCTCAGGATGAACAATAGAAAAATTTCCTTTAAAATGATTTAATTTACCATAAATAACGTAGGGAGTATTAATTTTAATAGCATCTTTCAACCACTTATGGCCTTTAAACCAAACTAAGTCCATAGTTCCTGTCTCGTCTTGAAACTTCCCTATTAATCTACTTCCTTTTTTTTGTTGAATTGTTTTAATGGAAGTAATTCTTCCGATAATTTGAATGTCAGAATTATTATCTATAAGCGCATTTATTTTATAAAACTTAGTCCGATCTATATACCTGTAGGGAAAAAAATGAAGTAAGTCAATAATTTTAGTTAAGCCAAGTTCAGCAGAAATTAAACTAGCCCTAACGTTACTGACACCTTTAATGTAATAAATAGGGTTATTTAAATTCATCAATCAGACTATTTGAAGCGAATTTAATCATATTAAATTAATTTTTTTTGTGATAAAAAAAAAATGAAAAAAAGATACCCAAAAAAGAAAAACATTTAAGGTTTTTTACTCAAAGTCTATTGTTATCTTTGCAGCATTAAATTTTTAATATTGAGGTTACATAGAAACTTAGTATATACCGTTATAGATAGTATCCGTGATATTTTTAATGAAGGTGTTTACGCAGACAAAGCAGTTGAAAAAGCACTAAAAAGAGATAAACGATGGGGAAGTCGCGATCGTAAATTTGTTGCAGAGACAATTTATGAAATTGTACGATGGAAACGACTTTATGCTGAAATTGCAACTGTTAAAGAACCTTTTGACAGAAATAATCTATGGAGAATATTTTCAGTTTGGTGTGTCTTAAAGGGTATTGCTTTACCAGATTGGAATCAAATTGAGCCCACTCCCACGCGGAGAATTAAAGGGAGGTTTGATGAATTATCGAGAATACGAAAATTTAGAGAATCTGTTCCTGATTGGATAGATAACCTTGCTATATCTGAACTTGGAGAAGAATTATGGACAAAAGAACTAGCTGCTCTTAATAAACAAGCAGAAGTTATTTTAAGAACCAACACGTTAAATACCACCAAAAAAGAACTTCAAAAAATACTTCATGAAGAAAGTATTTTTACTGAATTTATTCCCAACCATGAAGATGCACTGAGATTAATTGAACGAGCAAATGTTTTTAGAACAGAAGCTTTCAAAAATGGATATTTTGAGGTTCAAGATGCCTCCTCACAATTGGTTGCAGAATATTTAGATGTAGAGCCTGGAATGAAAGTAATTGACACCTGTGCTGGTGCAGGAGGTAAAACATTGCATTTAGCATCTTTTATGAAAAATAAAGGACAAATTATTGCCATGGATATTTACGAAAGTAAATTAAGAAAACTTAAAGTAAGAGCGAGAAGAAATAAAGTTCATAACATAGATACAAGGGTCATAGATTCTACTAAACCTATTAAAAAATTATACGGTAAGGCTGATAGAGTATTAATTGATGCACCTTGTTCAGGATTGGGTGTTTTGAGAAGAAACCCTGATTCTAAGTGGAAACTTCAACCCGAATTTCTTGAAAATATAAAAAAGGTACAACAAGAAATCCTACAACAATATGCTAAGATGGTAAAACAAGGTGGAAAATTAGTCTATGCTACCTGTTCCGTTCTTCCATCTGAAAACCAGAATCAAATAGTTGAATTTTTAGCTTCAGAATCAGGAAAAGATTTTAAATTAGTTAAAGACAATAAAGTATTAGCTCATACCTCTGGTTTTGATGGGTTTTATATGGCTCAATTAGAGCGGAAATAAGTGAGCATCACATGCTCAACATCTTTATCAAAAGATGTGAAAAGTGAAAAAAAAATGCATTGAAAAAGTTTTGTTTTAAGATGTACTCAAGAAATTGAGTAACTATTAATTTTTATTTAAAAAATAATGAAAAAACAATTACTTTTTTTAAGTATCAGCTTGTATTCAATATTTATTCTAGCTCAAGAAAGCTATTATAATGATGTGAATTTAAATCTTACAGGAATAAGTTTAAAAGAAGCTTTAGCAACTAAAATTATAACAACCCATACAAACAATTTATCATATACTCCAGGCATATGGAATGCTGTAATGGTTACTGACATGAACCCTATCGATAGTGATGAAGTATTACTTGTTTATGGATTTGAAAACGGATCTGACGCAGATAGCACAAATGATCGCGAAAGAAATATTAATGATAATTGCACATCAAGTAGTTGCAGTGGTCTATGGAATAGAGAACATGTATACCCTACCTCTTTAGCTACACCAGATTTAGACGAAGATGGAACAAATGGCCCTCCCTATGCAGATGCACATAATTTAAGACCTTGTGATTCACAAAGAAATTCTTCAAGAGGAAATAAAAAATTTATAGAAGGATCTGGAAATTCTGGGGCAACAGGAACTGGTTGGTATCCTGGTGATGAATGGAAAGGTGATGTAGCAAGAATTATCATGTATATGTATCTACGATATGATGATAGAACTCTACCATCTAATGTTGGAATTGGAAGCAATACAGACACTCCAGATGATATGATTGATTTGTTTTTACAATGGAATGCTGTTGACCCAGTTTCAGATATTGAAAAACAACGTAATCCATACCATGAAAACACTTCTAATTCTGATGCACAAGGAAATAGAAATCCATTTATAGATAATCCAAGGTTAGCCACAAGAATATGGGGTGGACCAGAAGCTGAAGACATTTGGGGTATTTACTCGAATACAGATACTGAAGCCCCTTCAGTGCCCTCTGGATTAACTGCCGCTAATACTACTACATATTCGATTGAACTCTCATGGAATGCTTCTACTGACAATGTGGGAGTTAGTAGTTATGATATTTATGTTGATGGAAATTTAGAAACCTCAACTTCAAATACAAACTATACAATTACTGGACTATCTTCCAATATCACATATGATTTTACTGTATCAGCTAGAGATATTGCAGATAATATATCTGCACAAAGCTCACCATTATCAGTAACAACACAGGAAGATATTGAAGCTCCTTCAGTTCCTACAAATATTGTTATTAGTGACGAAACCGATGTCTCATTTAAGATTACTTGGGATCCATCTTCAGACAATACAGAAGTTATTCATTATAATATTTACATTGATAATAATTTCTATGATATGATTAATATTAGCACTTATATTATTAATGGTTTAACAGCATCTACAACCTATATCGTAACTCTAGAGGCAGTTGATGAAGTTAATAATACATCTGCACAAAGTGCTCCTGTAAATGCAACAACAACTGACGGTAATTCAAATACTCCCATGGAGCTTTTAATTTCAGAGTATGTGGAGGGCAGTAGTAATAACAAAGCGATTGAAATTGCAAATTTAATAACATCACCTGTTGAACTTGATGGATACAACCTAAGAAGAGATAGTAATGGCGGTGGTGAATGGTCAGAAAGATTTGATTTAACTGGAACAATTAATGTAGGAGATGTTATCGTCATTATAAATGCAAATGCAAATTCTCAAATCCTTTTAGATCAGGCTGATATAATAGTTGCTAATAACCAAAGTACTAATTATGGAGAACCTTTAAACTTTAATGGAAATGATCCTGTTGGCTTATTCAAAGATGATATTTTAATTGACATTGTAGGTGAATTTGGAGGAGGTAGCTCAAATTTTGCAAAAGATAAAACACTGAGAAGGAAGTCAACAGTAGTTGAACCTAATATCAATTTTGATCTCGATACTGAATGGGAAATTTTCCCTATGGATACTTTTGATGATATCGGTGGAACTCATCTTACTCTGAGTACTGAAGAAGTTCAGTGGAAACAATTATCTGTATATCCAAATCCAACTTCAGACGGTTTTTTAAATATTAAATTTAACCAAGATGTAAAAGTAGAAGTATTTAGTATCTTTGGAAAAAAATTGATTCATACAAAACTTAATCAAATAGATTCTATATTAGATATTTCAGCATTATCTAAAGGTATTTATTTTATTAAATTTTCTCATAAGGGAATGTCTTTATCAACAAAAATTATCAAAATTTGATTACAAAAAAAATACTAACATTTGTCTTAATCACATTAGGAATAAATTCTTATGCCCAAATCCCACCTGGCTATTATAATTCTGCTACAGGAAATGGATATACATTAAAAACACAATTAAAATCAATCATTTCAAATGGCCATATAGATCAAGGATATAATGCTTTATATGATGCCTATATTCTTAGTGATAATGATTCATTTTATGAAAATGATAATACTGTTTTAGACATGTATTCAGAAAATTCATCAGGTAGTGATTCCTATAATTACAATCATAACAACAGAACCTGTGGAAACTATAATTCTGAAAATGATTGCTACAACCGTGAACATATTTTTCCTCAAGGTTTTTTCAATGAGCAACTTCCTATGAGAACAGATATTCATCATGTTGTTCCAACTGACGGTTATGTAAATAATAGGAGGGCAAATTATCCTTTTGGTGAAGTTACTAATGATACTTGGATCTCAAATAATGGTTCAAAAGTTGGTCAAAATACTTTTGGATCATATTCTGGGATCGTTTTTGAACCCATAGATGAATTTAAAGGAGATATTGCTAGAATGCTATTGTATTTTGCTGTGAGATATGAAGACGAGGTAACTGATAATTCATGGGATAATCACACAATAACTAATAACCCATTAAATGGGACTAACAATCAAGTTTATGAGGTATGGTATTTACAATTACTTTACAAATGGCATAATGATGACCCTGTAAGCGCACGTGAAATAAAGAGAAATAATGAAGCATATAACTTTCAGGGAAATAGAAATCCTTTTATAGATTACCCAGAATATGTTGATTTAATTTGGGGCGCATTACTCTCAGATCCAGAGTATTCACTAAATAACCAAACGTCTATATATCCAAACCCTACTGTTGGTAATTATATTCAAATTATAAATAAAGAAAGGGTAACAGTTAAGATATATTCCATTCTAGGCAAAGAACTACTTAAAAAGACTATATACCCTGAAAACTCTCAACTTGATATTTCTTCTATCAATAGAGGTATTTATATTGTTAAAATATCTAATAATAGTAGTTCAATCACTAGAAAGTTTATTAAAAAATAAATGTGAAGTAATAAAAGTTGTTTACACAATTTTTTACAGTTTTATAAACTTCTTTTTATACACTTTAGAAGATTCAACATCTTTAATTAATAGGAGATAAATTCCTTTTGTTAAGGTTTCTAAATTTAAAATCTCATTTCCAAAAATCTTATTTTCAGATACCGTTCTACCCTTAACATTATAAACTAGGACCCTATATTTTCCGTTTTCTAATTGGATATTCATATCAGTCTCTACTGGATTTGGAAAAACAATAATAGACTTTTCAAAACTATTTTCATTTGTTGACAATTGGCCGCCTATAATAGAAATATTTCCTTCTTCATCAAAAGGATTGGACCATTTTTCATTAGTGTAAATATCTGAACCCGTTAATGTTTTTAAGAAAGCCTCTAAAGCATTTTTTTCATTGTTGGTTAGATTTAATTGTTGGGTTTGATTTCCAGGTCCCTGTAATCTATTATCCAAATTTGTGTTATCAGGATTATTAGGAATATTATTATAATGTTCTATAACCTCCAATAAAGTAGTCAAACTTCCATCATGCATCATCGGCCCATTTAAACTTCCATCTGGATTAACTATATCTCTTAAAGATGGTGATCTAGTATTATTCACATCTATTTCAGATGAATTACCTATTACTCCAATCACTCCATTATTTAATGTATTGGGATCTATATCAAACTCAGGAGGTGCATGACATCCAACACATCCAGCCCCACCATTTGGAGGTGGATTTAAAAATAATTGTTTTCCTAAATTTTCTTGGGGAGTATAATTTGGAAAAGGTGCATTTAAGTTTGGAGATTGCACAAAACCTTCATCAAATTTAGAATCAAAAGATTGAATACTTCTTATAAACTGAGCCAAAGCTCTTTGAATTTTATCTTCATCGATAGAAGAGTCCCCAAAAGAAAACTCAAACAATGTTTGATAATAATCTATTGCCGAAAGTTTTGTTATTAAATCATTGAAATCTGGATCACCATTAGTTCCACTAAAGCCCATTTCTATGTGATCTTGAATGGGTTGAGTAACTTGATTTTCTAAATTAGCAGCTCTTTCATCCCAAAAAAAATTTTCTTCATTAGAAAATCGACTATTAACCAATCGCATTGAATGTCTACCAGTATTGCCTCCGTTTAATCCAACACTAGAAGTTAAAGGGTCACTAAAAGCAAAAGCTTGCTGATGACAACTTGCACAAGCTATTGTATTATTTTTAGATAGATTTTTATCATAAAATAAAACTCTTCCCAAAGTAGTTATTTGGTTGATGATCTGATTTGTTACTGGTGTATTATCTTTTGTAATATAGGAGGGAATATTTTGGTTCTCATAATTAAATAAGTCATCTAAGTCTATGGTTCCACTAATCAAAATAAAAAGAAGACATAATAAACTTACTGCATTTGAGATTTTTTTCATTGTAATAAATTTATACTTAGACTATCGTTTTTTCCGATAGTTTAAAGTAGAGGTTGGTTTTAAAAAATTAAATAATTTAAAATTTTAAGGCTCTATCTTCAGCTAAAAAATACATTTTTAAATATATTCATTCAATATATTAATTTTTTGTTGATAAATGATTTATAACCTTTGAAAAAAGAGGTTTAGATTGTTAAACTTAAGAGTGAAAGTTTTTAAATTTGCTATAATAATTTAACAAATCATATTTAGAATGATCAATTTCTTTGGAAACCCAAATAGCAAAATATTTGCTGTTCAAACAACAAAAGAACTAAGTAATGAAAATAAAACTAAACTAACATGGTTATTTTCATGCTCTGAGCTAGTTTCAAAGGAAACTAATAATTTGGTGTCATCTATTAATAACTTTTTTATTGGCCCAAGATCAGCAATGATAACTCCATGGAGTACTAATGCTGTTGAAATTACCCAAAATATGGGAATTAAAGGGATCATAAGAATAGAAGAATTCAATCAAGTTCATAAAGACTTTTCTGATTATGATGTTATGATATTTGAAAAATTTTCAGGTCTAGATCAAAATATATTTACCATAGATATTAAACCAGAACCCATTTATTTAATCGATGACATAACCTCCTTCAACAGTAAAGAAGGATTGGCATTAAATGAAGAAGAAATTACATATTTGGAGGGTGTTTCTAAAAAAATTAATAGAAAACTAACAGATTCTGAGGTTTTTGGATTTTCACAAGTTAATTCTGAACATTGTAGACATAAAATTTTTAATGGGACTTTTGTTATTGATGGTGAAGAAAAACCCACCTCTCTTTTCAAAATGATTAAAGAAACCTCTAAACAACACCCCAACGATATTGTTTCTGCTTACAAGGATAATGTAGCATTCATAAAAGGACCTTCTGTAGAACAATTTGCACCAAAAAGAGCAGACATTCCTGACTATTATAAAACAGAAAAATTTGATTCTGTTATTTCTTTAAAAGCAGAGACCCACAACTTCCCTACAACTGTAGAACCCTTTAATGGTGCTGCTACTGGATCTGGGGGTGAAATTAGAGATCGACTGGCTGGTGGAAAAGGTTCTTTACCTCTAGCTGGAACTGCAGTTTATATGACATCTTATTCACGTCTAACCAAAGATAGATTTTGGGAACAAAAAATGAAAGAACGTCCATGGTTATATCAAACTCCTATGGATATTTTAATCAAAGCATCCAATGGAGCCTCTGACTTTGGAAATAAGTTTGGACAACCCCTCATATCTGGATCTGTATTAACATTTGAACATGAAGAAAATTCATCTTCTAGTTCATCAGCTGCAAGAAAACTTGGATTTGATAAAGTTATTATGCAAGCTGGAGGTATTGGGTACGGAAAAGCTAATCAAGCACTAAAAGACAAGCCTAAAGAAGGTGATAAAATTGTTATTTTAGGTGGAGAAAATTATAGAATTGGAATGGGAGGAGCTGCGGTATCATCAGCAGATACTGGAGAATTTGCATCTGGAATTGAACTTAATGCTGTTCAAAGATCTAATCCTGAAATGCAAAAACGTGCCGCAAATGCTGTAAGAGGAATGATAGAGAGTGAAGAAAACTTCATAGTTTCAATTCATGATCATGGAGCAGGTGGTCATTTAAATTGTTTATCTGAATTAGTTGAGGATACAGGAGGTAAAATAAATTTAGATAAACTACCAGTTGGAGATCCTACATTATCTGCTAAAGAAATTATTGGGAATGAATCACAAGAAAGAATGGGCTTAGTTATAGCAGAAAAACATTCAGACATGCTTCAGAAAATAGCTGACAGAGAACGTTCACCAATGTATAAAGTAGGAGATGTTACTGGCAATAATAGATTCACATTTACATCTAAAACTAATGGTGACACCCCAATGGATTTGGAACTAGAGGATATGTTCGGAAGCTCTCCAAAAACCATAATGACAGATAAAACTGTAAAAAGAAATTATAAAAACCCTAGATATAAAACCAAAAATTTACACACTTATTTAACTCAAGTCTTACAATTAGAGGCTGTAGCTTGTAAGGATTGGTTAACAAATAAAGTAGATAGGTGTGTAGGTGGTAAAGTTGCCAAACAACAATGTGTAGGACCTCTTCAAATCCCTCTCAATAATGTTGGTGTAATGGCATTAGATTACAACGGAAAAGAAGGGGTAGCAACATCTATTGGCCACTCTCCTATTGCTGCTTTAATAGATCCTAAAGCTGGGAGTAGAAATGCAATCACTGAGGCACTTACAAATATGGTTTGGGCCCCACTGAAAGAGAATTTAAAAAGCGTGTCTTTATCTGCAAATTGGATGTGGCCATGTAAAAACGAGGGTGAAGATGCTCGACTATACGAGGCTGTAGAAGCAATTTCAAAATTCTCAATTGAATTAGGTATTAACGTTCCCACGGGTAAAGATTCATTATCTATGAAACAGAAATATTCAAATGAAGAGGTTATCTCACCAGGAACAGTAATTATATCTGCTGCAGGAAACTGTAATCAAATAAGCAAAGTAGTTGAACCAGTTTTAAAACATAACAATACCTTTATTTATTATATAAATATATCACAAGATTCCTATAAATTAGGTGGAAGTTCATTTAATCAAATTTTAAATACTATTGGTAACGAAGCTCCAGATGTAAAAAATGTAGCCTTTGTAAGAAATACATTTAACACCATACAAAACCTAATCAAAGAAGATAAAATTCACTCTGGACATGATGTAGCTTCTGGAGGTTTAATCACAACCTTACTTGAAATGTGTTTTGCAGATAATAAGCTTGGAGCAAAAATTGATTTAACATCACTGTCAGAGATTGATTCTATTAAATTACTATTTTCTGAAAATGCTGGAATAGTATTTCAAGGTGATCTCTCTATTGAAAAATCTTTACAAGATAAAAATATTGAATTTTTCAAGATCGGGAAAGTTATAAACAAAGGGACTGTAACTATTAAAAATCATGAAGATATTTTTAATTTTGATGTTTCTTCTGTAAGAGACACTTGGTTTACAACATCTTATTTACTAGATCAAAAACAAACTTCAAATGGTTTAGCTCAACATCGATTCAATAATTTTAAAAAACAACCTTTACAATTTAAATTTCCTGAAAATTTTTCAGGAAAACTTCCAAAGATTAATGAAAAACTGCCAAGACCAAAAGCAGCAATTATTCGTGAAAAGGGAAGTAATTCTGAACGTGAAATGGCAAATGCTATGTATATAGCAGGTTTTGATGTTAAAGATGTTCACATGACAGATTTAATATCTGGTAGAGAAACATTAAAAGACATTCAATTTATTGGCGCTGTTGGAGGCTTTTCTAATTCTGATGTTCTTGGATCAGCAAAAGGATGGGCTGGTGCTTTTTTATATAATGAAAAAGCAAAAAAAGCTCTAAAATCTTTCTTTGATAGAAAAGATACTTTAAGTGTAGGAATATGTAACGGATGTCAATTATGGATGGAACTGGAATTAATTAATCCAGGACATGAAGTTCATGGAAAAATGACTTACAATGATTCCAAGAAGCATGAAAGTGCATTTACATCAGTAAAAATTCAAGAAAATAATTCTGTGATGTTATCAAGCTTAGCAGGATCAACCCTAGGAGTTTGGATATCTCATGGTGAAGGTAAGTTTAAGTTCCCCTATCCTGAAGACAATTATGAAATTGTAGCCAAATACGCCTACGATGCCTATCCACACAATCCAAACGGCTCTGATTTTAATACAGCCATGATGTGTGATAAGTCAGGAAGGCATTTAGCCACTATGCCCCATATAGAAAGATCTACTTATCAATGGAATTGGGCTAACTATGTGGAAGATAGAAAAGATGAAGTTTCTCCATGGATAGAAGCATTTGTGAATGCTAGGCGATGGTTGAATAAAAAATAGTAAAAAATTTATTATTATTTTTTAAAAATAATACTTTGTTTTATATTTTTTTATTTAGATTTGTATCGATTGATTTTTCATTTTTAGGGGTAAAAATTTTTACATCAATTATCTAGGCTTCAGAAATGAAGCCTATTTTTTTTTATCTTGTCATCATATTAAATAATTATGACGGAAAAAATAACCCGAGTTTTTGATTGTATCGAATATCAAAACTCCAACTATCCACAAAAAGAAGCATTAGTTTACAAAGAGAAAGGCAAATGGATAAGTTATTCTAGTGAAGAATTTATTACAATTGCCAATCAAGTTAGTAGCGCTTTATTAACCTTAGGAATTAAGCCAAATGATAAAATTGCAATTATTGTTCCTGTAAACCAACCAAAATGGCACTTTTTAGATATTGGAATCCTACAAATAGGTGCACAAAATGTTCCTCTTTATGCAACATTGTCTGAAAAAGATTACGAATATGTACTAAATCATTCAGATTCTAAATATTGCTTTATTGCAGGAGATGATATTTATGAAAAAGTTAACGCTGTAAAAAGTAAAACCCAACTTAAAGAAGTTTATCGTATTGATGAGAACTCTAAAATTGGTTGGAATTCTTTTTTAGAACTTGGAAAAAATAAAAATTTTCTATCTAAGATTAGGGAAATCAAAAATAATATAAGTCCTCAAAATATAGCTACAATAATTTATACTTCAGGTACTACAGGAACTCCCAAAGGAGTTATGTTGTCACATGAAAACATTGTTCAAAATGTTAAAGTTACTGCAGATAGATTAGATCTTAATGGATATGGTAAAAAGACAATAAGCTACCTTCCGGTAAGTCATGTCTTTGAAAGAGTTTCTGGATATTATTGTCAAATGATGGGCATTAATATTTACTTTGCAGAAAGCATAGAACTGTTAGGTGATAATATTAGAGAAGTTAAACCTAATATGATAGCTGTTGTTCCACGACTTTTAGAAAAAATATTTGATAAAATTGTGGATAAAGGAAGTAAGTTATCAGGGATGAAGAAAAAACTTTTCTTTTGGGCACTTAAACTAGGAGAGCAATATGAACCATACCATAAAAATGGATTATGGTATCATTTTCAACTCAGTATTGCTAGAAAGTTAATTTTTGGAAAATGGCAAGATGCTTTGGGCAGTAATTTAGAATTTATGATTTCCGGAAGTGCCCCTCTTCAACCGCGTTTAATAAGAGTTTTTACAGCAGCTGGAATTCCTGTTTATGAGGGCTATGGGATGACTGAATCATCTCCAGGAGCTACATTGAATGATTTAAGAAATAATGGCTTGAAAATTGGAACTGTAGGAAAACCTTTAAAAGGGATAGAAATTAAAATTGCAGATGATGGTGAGATTTTAATGAAAGGACATTGTATAATGCAGGGATATTACAAAAGAGATGATTTGACCAATGAAACTATAAAAGATGGATATCTTCACTCTGGAGACATTGGAGAAATTGATTCTGAAGGGTTTTTAAAAATAACTGATAGAAAAAAAGAAATTTTCAAAACTTCAGGTGGAAAATATATTGCTCCAACAGTAATTGAAAGTGAATTAAAAAAATCTCGTTTTATAGAACAGGTAATGGTTATTGGCGAAGCTCAAAAAATGCCAGCTGCGCTTATTCAAATAAACTTCGATTATGTAAATGAATGGGTTAATAGAAAAGGGTATAAGGTTGATAATCTGCAAGATAGTAATGAAGTAAGAAGTAGAATTAAACAAGAAATAGATGTTTGCAACAAGGATTTTGGTAAATGGGAGCAAATTAAAAAATTTGAAATCACCAACGAAGAATGGACGGCGACATCTGGTCATCTAACCCCTACTCTAAAAATGAAAAGAAAAATAATTTTAGAAAAACATAAAAATTTATACGACAAAATATATAATCTTTAAGAAATAATGCCTTAAAATATCATATTGTGAAATCTATTGGTTTTTTGTAATTTGGCTTCGTAACTTAAAAAAAATAAAACTACTTTATGTCTTCAGAAATAACCAGATTATTTGACTTCCCTTACTTTGCCCACAAAAAATATAACCTAGATAATGCTTTGGTTACTAAATACGAAAACAAATGGGTATCTACTTCAAGTGGAGAGTACATAGCTAAGGCAAATACTATTAGTAGAGCATTACTTCGTTTAGGAGTAAAAACAAATGATAAAATTGCTGTTATTTCCTCTACAAATAGAACTGAGTGGAATATTATGGATATAGGGATTCTTCAAACCGGTGCTCAAAATGTACCTATATACCCTACCATATCCAAAGAAGATTATGAATATGTTTTAAATCATTCTGAATCTATTTATTGTTTTGTTTCAGATATATCTATTGTAGAAAAAATCAACAAAATTAAAGGAAATACAAAACTCAAAAAGGTGTATACTTTTGATGAGATATCTGATGAGAAAAATTGGAAAGAACTTCTAGAACTGGGAAAAGACACTTCTAATCAAAGTGATGTTGAAGCTAGAAAAGATGCCGTAAAAAGTGAAGATTTAGCTACGCTTATTTACACCTCTGGAACTACAGGAAGGCCCAAAGGAGTGATGTTGTCTCATGGAAATATTGTATCAAATGTTTTAACTAGTGAAGAAAGTGTTCCGTTAACCAAAGGAAATGATAAAGCCTTAAGTTTTCTCCCGGTATGCCATATTTTTGAACGTATGATACTTTATTTATATCAATACTGTGGTGTAGAGATCTATTTTGCTGAGGGGGTTGAAAAATTAGTTGAAAATTCTCAAGAAGTTAAACCTCATGTTCTGACAGCTGTTCCAAGGTTATATGAAAAAATATATGACAGTATTGTTTTAAAAGGACAAGAATTAACTGGTATAAAAAAGAAATTGTTTTTTTGGGCCGTCGATCTAGGTTTAAAATATGAACCTTATGGAGCCAATGGTTGGTGGTATGAAAAACAGTTAGGTTTGGCTCGTAAACTAATTTTCTCAAAATGGCAAGCAGCTTTAGGAGGAGAACTTAAACTAATGGTTTCAGGAGCTTCTGCGTTGCAGCAAAGACTAACAAGAGTTTTTACCGCAGCTGGTATGCCAATTATGGAAGGATATGGATTAACTGAAACATCACCTGTAACATCAGTTAGCTTTATGGAACAAAATGGTGTTCGTGGATTTAGAGTTGGAACTGTAGGTCGAATTTTAAAAAATGTGGAGGTGAAAATTGCTGAAAATGGTGAAATTTTAGTAAAAGGACCAAATGTGATGCAAGGGTATTACAAAGATTCGAAAAAAACAGCCGAGGTAATTAAAGACGGTTACTTTCACACTGGTGATAAAGGAGAAATAGACTCTGATGGATTTTTAAAAATTACAGGAAGAACAAAAGAAATGTTTAAAACCTCTGGGGGTAAATACATTGTTCCACCTTTACTAGAGGGAGACTTAAAACAATCTTTATTTATAGAACAAGTTATGGTTATTGGTGAAAATGAAAAAATGCCAGCTGCTTTAATACAACCAAATTTTGTTTTTATTAGAGATTGGATTGAAAGAAAAGGTCATAAAATTGGGACCTCTTGCGAAGAAATTGCAAGTGCTCAGATTATCATCGATAGAGTTCAGTTAGAGGTAGATCAATGCAACGAGAACTTTGGAAAATGGGAACAAATCAAAAAATTTGAATTGACACCTAATGAGTGGACTATAGATGGAGGTCATTTAACACCTACTATGAAAATGAAAAGAGAAATAATAAAAGAAAACTACAAAGACCTTTACGAGAAAATTTATAGGGGATAATGATTTAAAGCGCTGTATTTACAGCGTTTTTTTATTGCAGATAAAATAAAACTTGAAAATCTTTATTTTTTTTCTTTCAAAAGTTTAGGGAATTTTTTCTTAAAACGTTTTAATCTTGGAACAGATACGTTTCTTACATAACTATTGTAAGGATTGAGTTTCTCATAATTTTGATGATAAGATTCAGCTTTGTAAAAAATAACATGTTTGCTTACCTCAGTAACAATTTTATGATTATAAACTTCTGTATTTAGTTTACTTATAGCCTTTTCAATAATCTCTTTCTCTTTTATTGAACTATAAAAAGCAATTGACCTGTATTGACTTCCGTAATCTGGGTGTTGTCCATTTTTAGTAGTTGGATCATGAGAACCAAAAAATACATCTACTAATGTTTCAAAGTTTACTATTTGAGGGTCATAATACACTGCCACTGCCTCAGCATGTCCAGTTCTTCCTGTTCCAATTGATTGATATGTTGGATTTTTTGTATGACCTCCTGCATAACCAGAAATGGCCTCACTTACACCTTCTACACTTTCAAAAATAGCTTCTACACACCAAAAACAGCCACTAGCAAAATAAGCTACTTCGTCATTAGGACCAATCTCTTGAATTTCAAAATTGGGTGTACTGAATGATTCTTTAAAACTATAGGAAACTACTAAAAAAATTAACACACAAGTGAAAATAATATTCTTATTAACTTTCATATTTAAATTTATTTGTTTGATACTCTCAAAAGTAATTAATTAATACAATTTGTTTACAACTTTAGTGTTTTGTTGAGAAAGCATATTGTAATTACTATTGTAGATACTTACATTTGTTAGACAAAGATACGCAATCAAATATGGAGCATTTTATAGTTTCTGCACGTAAATACAGACCACAAAATTTTGAGGATGTTGTTGGGCAACAAGCTATCACTAACACGCTTCAAAACGCTATAAAAAACAATCATTTAGCCCAAGCTTTACTTTTTACAGGACCAAGAGGAGTTGGAAAAACTTCTTGTGCTAGAATTTTAGCAAAAAGTATTAATCAACAGGATTTAATTTCAGATGATGAAGATTTTGCATTTAATATTTTTGAATTGGATGCTGCTTCTAATAATTCAGTTGATGATATAAGAAACTTAACTGATCAAGTTAGGATACCTCCTCAAACCGGGAATTATAAAGTCTATATTATTGATGAAGTTCATATGTTATCTCAAGCGGCCTTTAATGCTTTTTTAAAAACTTTAGAGGAGCCACCAGCTCATGCTATATTTATATTAGCTACTACAGAAAAACATAAAATTATTCCAACAATTCTGTCACGATGTCAAATTTTTGATTTTAAACGAATTACTGTTTTAGATACTAAAAAATTTTTAAAAACTATTTCAGAAAAAGAAGGTATTGTTGCAGATGATGACGCCCTTCATATTATTGCCCAAAAAGCTGATGGTGCAATGCGTGATGCTTTATCAATTTTTGACAGAGTTATAAGTTTTTCTGGCAATAAATTAACCCGAGAAGCAGTTACTCAAAACTTAAATGTATTAGATTATGATACTTATTTTTCAATGACAGAGCTCTTGTTGGAAAATAAAATTCCAGAGGTTTTAAACAACTTTAACACGATCTTGGCTAAAGGTTTTGAGGGTCACCATTTCATAAATGGGTTGGCTTCTCATTTTAGAGATATATTAGTTGCAAAAGATAACTCAACAATAAGCCTTCTTGAGGTAGGTGATAATGCAAAAAAAAAATATTTAGAACAATCTTCTAAAGTCTCCATTTCTTTTCTCATACAATCTATAGAAAAGGCCAATCAATGTGATTTAAATTATAGGACCAGTAAAAATCAACGACTTCTTGTAGAGCTAACCCTAATGCAAATTGCCTCTATCACTTTTGATGGAGAAAAAAAAAAAACAGCTAACTATATAATACCTGCAACATTTTTTACTTCATTATCTCCAGTAAAAAAACTGGAAATCACAAAAAAACCCGAACCTACAAAAAAAGAAGTTTTAGATAATTCCTTGAAAAAAGTAACTTCTAAAGAAATAGAAATTACAAAGTCTCCAATTTTGCAAAACCTTAAAAGAAGAAATAATTCACTTTCTTTAAAAAGCATTCATCAAAAGAAGGAGCAACAAAAGAAGCCAATTGAAATTAATTATGAAAATCACCCTAAAGATTCATTTTCTGACAAAGATTTGGAAAAAACATGGAGTAATTATCAAAAATTACAAATTAAAAAAGGTGAAAAAAGTATGGCTTCAATTTTAGCTACTTCTCAACCTGAACTCTTAGAAAACTTTAATATTCACTTTATGCTCCCCAATAAACTTATGGAGGATCAATTAAAGTTAGGTAAACCAAAACTTCTCAAATTTTTAAGAGAGTCTCTGAATAATTATAGTATTACTATAAATGTTACGGTAAGTGAAACTGTAGAAAAGAAATTTGCCTACACTCCCCAAGAGAAATACAATAAATTAAAAGAAAAAAATCCATATATAAAGATACTTAAAGATACTTTCCAGTTAGACCTCTAGTATTCTTAAATTTTTTGCCCTACATAAATCAAAGTGATACCTTTTTTTGGTAGTTTTTTTGACTCAAATTCATTAATTACGAATATATTATTACTAGAAGTTTTTACAAACAGAGGAACAGACTCTAATTGATTGTGTAACTTTTCTAGAGTTTGTTTATAATCTTCCTCTGAGTCTATTATTATTTCATATAAATTTGGAAAATCTCTAACGGCTTCACTAAGATTTATATAATCATCCTTTGGAGTGAAAAATTGTTTTTTATATTCATAATCCTGACTTTTTACTTCTTCAGCACTAATTAAGCGAAATGAACCATGTTCCCCAAAAGTAGTTGCAAAGCTATTTACGGCAAACTTATTTACAGCATCACTCCCTGATAATGCTATTAAATATCCAATATCATTTAACTCGATATTGTCAGTTAAATCATCATCATATATATTAACCACATAGGCCTCTAGTCCCTGTTTATTAGATTCTTCTATAAAAAAAGTATTGGCATCAATCAATACTACTCTTTTTTCCAAATTTTGTAAATAATTGGCGATAAGTCTAGATGCTTTGGAAGCTCCAACAATAAGAATACCATCAGAATTTTTCAAAAACACACCTACAATTTTTGCAAATAATCTAGCTGTGGTAGCATTTAACAATACAGTACCTAAAACAATCATAAAAACTAATGGTGTAATATACTCTGCTCCTTCTACTCCTTGTTTTAATAATTTACTTCCAAAAAGAGAGGCAATACCAGCAGCTACAATACCTCTGGGGCCAACCCAACTTATAAAGAGTTTTTCTTTGAATTTTAAATTTGATTTATAAGTACTTAGAAATACTCCTAGTGGTCTTATGATAAGTACAATGAGGAAAAATAATAATACTGTTTTCCAGTTATAAAGTAGCATTAAGTCTACCATATTGATATTTGCTGATAAAAGTATAAACAGAATTGAAATCAATAAAACACTTAATGATTCTTTAAAATATAATAGTTCTTTCAGATTTTTCAATTTTCCATTTCCAAGTACCATACCCATTACTACAACAGCAAGTAATCCTGATTCGTGAGCAAATATTTCCGATTCTACAAATACAAATAGAACAGTAGACAAGGAGACTACATTTAAAAGATAATGAGGTATCCATTTTTTATTAATTACAAAGGTTAGTGCATGAGCAAAAGTAAATCCGAATGAAGTTCCGAATAATAATATTTTACCAAATTCAGTAAGTGCTGTTTTAGTAAATCCACTTCCCCCCCCTACACTTATAAATTCAAAAACCAAAACTGCCACTAAAGCCCCAATAGGATCTATAAGTATTCCTTCCCATTTTAAAACAGCAGAAATATCTTTCCTCAATGGAATATTTCTAAGAATAGGCGTAATAACAGTTGGACCAGTTACAATGATTAAACCTGAAAATAAAAAGGAGATTTCCCAAGACAAATCAAAAATATAATGTGCTAAAAAACCAGCACCAAAAAAAGTAACAGAAGAACCTAAGGTAATTAACTTCGTAATAACTGGACCAACATTTTTTATTTCGTCTCTTTTTAAGGTTAAACCTCCTTCAAATAAAATAATACTGATCGCTAATGAAACAAAATAATACAATCCATCTCCAGGAAAAAGTCCATAAGTTCCATTCCATATGGGCTCAATATATTTTGTTTTGTCATCTGTTAAGAACTCAGCTGCAATGGGTCCAACCAAAAGACCAATTAGAATTAAAGGAAGTATTGCAGGTATTTTAAATCTCCAAGCCACCCATTGGGCCAATATTCCTAGTATAATTATTCCTGCTAATTCTAACATATCTATTAAAATATTAATTTCTAAAATACAAAAAATAGTTAAACTTAAAAGTAGTCTAAAATTTAATTTTATGTTTTTTTCTTAAAATGAATGTTCTATATTGTACTTTTAATTTGAAAAAAAAGGACAATTGAAAAGCATAAAAAAAATTTTAGTTGGTATTGCTTTTTCTCCGAACTTAAAACCAAATATTTTTGAAGCTATTAGGTTAGCTAATATGTTTGGTGCTCAACTTGTTGGTGTTCATGTTGGTGAGAAAACCTCTAAAAAAGAAAAACAATTATTACAATTGATTTCTGAGGCCCCTTCTTTAAATTTCCCAATAAAAACCGTATGGAAAAAAGGAAAACCAATTGATATTATTCTCTCTACGTGCTTAGAAGAGACTATTGACCTTTTAATTTTAGGTGCTATACAACAAGAAAATATATATAAATACTATGTTGGTTCAGTAGCTAGAGAATTAACTAGAAAAGCCAGTTGTTCTGTTTTACTTCTTATAAAACCCTCAATAGATAGAGTTAAATGTAATCATATTGTTGTGAATGGTTTAAAAGATAAAAAAACTAATGAAACCATTAAGGCTTCTTTTTTAATTTCTGAAGCTTTAGCATGTAAAAGAATTACTATAGTTGAAGAAATTAGCCAAAAAGAAATTGAAGTAAAAGTATCGGATGATTACTCTTTACGAAAAGCAACTATTAAAAAAGAAAAATTAAAAAGAAGAGAAGATTCTAGGGTTCATAAAATATTGGAAACAATCAACACTGAAGGAATTTCAGTTAAAATTCAAAGTATTTTTGGAAAACGTGGATACTCAATTGGACATTATGCCAAAGTAAAAAGAGCTGATTTATTAGTTATGAATGCTCCAACAAAAACTACAATCTTAGATAGAATTTTCCCACATGATATTGAGTATATTCTCTCAGAACTTCCAACAGATGTTTTAATAGTAAAGTAATGAATAAGAAAAGTTCCAGAAAATTATTCATCAGTGATCTTCCAAGAAATATTTTCTCTGGATTTGTTGTGTCTTTGGTTGCTTTACCTCTAGGTTTAGGATTAGCTTTAGCATCTGGTGCACCTCCAATTTCAGGAATTATAGCAGCAATAGTTGGCGGAGTGGTTTGTGCTATTTTAGGAGGTTCTAATGTAACAATCACTGGACCTGGTAATGGTTTGGTTGTTGTTATTTTAAGTGCCATAACCATCCTAGGAGAAGGAAATATGTATGAAGGTTATCTATATACACTCGCAGCTATTATTATTTCTGGTATATTAATGTTTTTTTTAGGAGTTCTTAGATTAGGGTCATTGAGTAATTTCTTTCCCTCATCGGCAATACAAGGAATGTTGGCGGCTATCGGGATTGGAATATTAGCAAAGCAGATCCATGTAATGCTCGGGAACCTAAATGTATCAGGAAGTATTTTAGAGCTACTATATTTTATTCCAGAAGATTTATTGATATTTATTAAAACTACTGATAAAAGTGTTTTTTATGCAGGAACTGTTGGTACTATTAGTTTACTAATAATGATATTTTACAGTAAATTAAGAAATAAATATTTTCAATTAGTACCCGCACCGATGTGGATTGTTCTTTTTAGTGTTGGGATGTATTATTATTTTGAAATTTTTTCAACAGAAACATATCCGATAGCAGATGAATTCATGATCAATTTGCCTGATAAAATTTTTAGCAAATTTCCACAACCTAATTTCACAAAACTCTTTACCTATGAATTTATCAGTGCTGTTGTAGCCATTACTTTAATTGCTAGTATTGAATCTCTATTAAGTATTAAAGCAGTAGATAAACTAGATCCTGAAAAAAGAAGATCAAACATAAATAAAGATATACGATCATTGGGAATTGCCACAGTAATTAGTGGTTTTTTAGGAGGGTTAAATGTAGTTACTGTGATTGCACGTAGCTCTGTAAATGTTAATAATAGAGGGAGTAATAGATCTGCAAACTTTTTCCATGCCCTGTTTCTTGTTGCCTTTATTGTTTTATTTGCAAATGAATTAAAACATATCCCCTTATCAGCTCTTGCAGCTATATTGGTTTACACTGGTTATAAATTAGCATCACCTGAAAACATTAAAAAAACATTTCAAGTAGGTTCAGAACAATTAATTATATTTTTAATCACCTTATTTGTTACAATACTCACAAACCTAATTAGTGGTATTCTAATTGGTATACTTACTACGTTTATAATTCATATAATTATCAATAAAAATATTTCTTTATTTATAAGAAATTTACTGAAACCAAATGTTTTGATGTTTGAAGAGGGTGAAAAATATTTTGTAAGTGTAGAGAATTTTTCAAGTTTTTTAAACTATTCTAAATTAAAATCAAAATTAGATCAAATCCCAGAGAGTGAGGATGTTATTATAGATTTTTCTAGGTGTGATTTTGTGGATCATACGGTAATGGAAAACATAAACAGCTATTCTGAAAGCTTCAGAAGAAAAGGAGGACATTTTGAAATTATTGGTTTAGACGGCTACAAGTCAGGTAGTAGTCATCCATTTGCATTAAGAAAATTTGTTATTGGTAAACCAAAAGATAAAACTATAACACTAACCAAAAGGCAAAAGGCACTTCATAAGATTAGTGAGGGTTTACATTGGAATTACACCTCTGAATATAAAAAAGAAATTAAGGAGTTAGCAAATTTTGGTTACTTTAAAACTAGACAAATTACTAAAGTATCTAACATTTTGTCTAACGAGGAATGTACATTGTTTGATTTAGAATTCTCTGAAGGAGAATTAATAGCCAAACAAAATGTAAAAGTAACAATGATGTATTTAGAATTGAAAAATGATATCCCTCAATTTACACTAGATAAAGAGGGGATTTTTGAATATATAATACACTTTGCAGGATTTAAAGATATTGATATTGATAATCATCCAGATTTTTCAAAACGATTTTATTTATCGGGAAAGAATGAAGAAAAAATAAGAGAGTTTTTTAGTGACGAGTTAATTTTATTTTTTGAAAGTAATAAGTATTATCATATAGAATCAAATGAAAAAGGGGTATTGATATTTGAAAATGAACGTTTATCTGGGATCAAAGAAATTAAAGCTTTAGCTGATTTTGGACTAAGATTAAAACAAAATATTTCATAAATTATATACCATAAATAACCTAAATATTATTGGAATAAAAATTAAAAAATGCTTGGATTAAAATTTGAAACTGCAACTTCGTGGGCAGAGATTGCAGAAGACAACCTAGAACAAATTCTTACCGATCATGCGTTTGCTGAGCAAAAAGCATCAGCAAATGCTATTTCTATAATTATTAATTACTCTGAGGAAACAGCATTGGTAAAAGATATGACATCCATTGCCTTAGAAGAATTAGAGCATTTCAAAATGGTACATGAATTAATGACTAATAGAGGAATGATTTTGGGGAGAGAGCAACACAATGATTATGCAAAATCCCTTCAAAAATTTTTTCCAAAAACAAAAGATAGACCAACAGCATTAATTCATAGATTATTGGTAGCTGCTTTAATTGAAGCCAGAAGTTGTGAACGTTTTAAAGTGTTTTCAGAAAATATGAAAGATCAAGAACTTTCTAAATTTTATAAAGATTTAATGATTTCAGAAGCTAATCATTATACATTATTCTTAGGATATGCTAGAAAGTATATGGATAGAAAAATTGTTGATCAAAAATGGGAAAACCTTTTAAAATTTGAAGCTGAAATGATGAAAACAAGGGGAAAAACTGCAAGAGTTCACGGTTAATTCTGAAAAAGGTTATGTTTAGTAAAGAAGAATCTACTTCACTTAGAAAGGAATTTTGGACATGTTTTGGGAAATCCTTTCCACGTAAATGGATCTTATACAATACCAAAATAAAAGGGTTGAGTTTTAAATTTGTTGCTAATCGAAAAAATGCAATGATTTGTCTGGATATAGAACATGCAGATGAAAGGGTTAATAAAATTCTTTTTGATAAAATTTTATCACTAAAAATAATTTTAAAAGAAGACTATGTAACCGAAGTTATCTTTGATGATTCCTACATTTTAGAAAATGGAAAAAGTATTCATCGAATTTATATAAATCACAGGGAGAAATTTAGTATTTATAATAAAGATACATGGAGTTCTTGCTATGAGTTTTATATAGAAATAATGCCAAAATTCGAACTATTTTTTCGTGAATACAAAGATATAATTAACTGTGTTTAATTTTTCTTATTTCAAGAATTGAATACTTAAAGGATAATTTGGTTGTTCATTATTGCTCGCTCTAAGAGCATTAATTATCGGATAAACAAGGTAAAATATACCTAAAACAATAAAACCAAGAATCCCCAAACCAAATAAAAAAATTGCTGGAACACAAATTAATAAATATATAAACATAGAAATTCTAAAGTTAAGTATGGCCTTACCATGTAAATCCATATCAATAACATCATCTTTCTTAGTTAACCAAATAACAAGCGGTACTATAAATCCCCCAACACCAGTTACAAGATCTAACAACTGGCTCAAGTGAGTTAAAACTAATAACTGTCTGTTTTCTATCATCATTATGGAACTCTATTTATTAATAATACAATAATTAGACGAACAGAAATACTTATTGTTACACTTTAGGGATTAAATACAATGAACTTGTATATTTGTAGCATGATTGAAAAAGATTCTATAATAGCTTTAGCCACACCCTCAGGTATTGGAGCGATCTCGGTAATACGTATTTCTGGAGAAGACGCTATTGAAATTGTTTCTAAATTTTTTATATCTAAAAGTGGGAAACAATTAAAGAATCAAAAAACACATACTATTCATTTAGGGAATATTATAAATAATTCTCAAATAATCGATGAAGTGCTAGTTTCTGTTTTTAAAAATCCTCGTTCCTACACAGGAGAAAATATTGTAGAAATCTCTTGCCATGGTTCAAGTTTCATTCAACAAGAAATCATTCAATTATTTCTCAAGAATGGATGTAGAATGGCAGACAATGGTGAATTTACCATGAGGGCATTTTTGAACGGAAAAATGGATTTAAGCCAAGCCGAAGCTGTGGCAGATGTAATTGCCTCAAATTCTGCAGCATCTCATCAAATGGCGATCCAACAAATGCGTGGTGGTATTACTAATGAATTAAAGGAGTTGAGGGCTCAATTATTAGATTTTGCGGCTTTGATAGAACTAGAACTTGATTTTTCTGGTGAAGATGTTGAATTTGCAGATAGAGCAAAATTTAAGAAATTAGTTCATACAATTACCGCTGTTCTAAAACGTTTAATTGAAAGTTTTTCTTTTGGAAATGCAATGAAAAATGGAATACCAGTTGCCATTATAGGTGAACCAAATGTTGGAAAATCTACCTTATTGAATACATTATTAAAAGAAGAAAAAGCTATTGTGTCTGACATAGCAGGAACTACAAGAGATGCCATTGAAGACGAATTAATTATTGATGGAGTTGCTTTCAGATTTATCGATACAGCTGGTATTAGAGAGACCAATGATCGTATAGAGAGTATTGGAATCAAAAAAGCTTATGAAAAAGCAGAAAATGCTCAATTAATTATCTTCCTCATTGACTCTAATAAATTTTCTAAATCCAAAGAGGTTTTTCTGTCTGAAATAACAATAATTAAAAATCGTTTTCCTAAAAAAAGAGTTTTGGTAATTGCTAATAAAATAGATACTATTTCAACTACTGAGAAAAATGAAATACGTGCCGATATCGATGATATTTTATTACTTTCTGCCAAAGAAAATATTGGTGTAGAAACTCTTTTAATGCATTTGACTTCTCTAGTAAATAAAGGAGCATTGAGCAATAATGAAACTATAGTTACAAACTCCAGACACTTTGAGGCCCTTAATAATGCGTTAACAGCTATTATATCTGTTAAGAAAGGAATTGACTTGGAAATATCTACAGACTTATTTTCTATAGATATCAGAGAATGTTTAAGACATATGGGAAATATTACTGGAGAATATGACGTAGATAAAGATATTTTAGGTCATATATTTTCTAATTTTTGTATTGGAAAGTAAAGTTACTTTCTGTTTAATAGCTCATCCCTTATTTTAATTGATTTCATTATTCTATTTAACTCTTCATTTATTGTATCTTTTCTTTCAAAATACTTTGATTGTAAGAAATAAGCTTTACAAAAAATTAATTCTTTAGGCCGCTAACTCCTTCAATGCTCTAACAAAAACATCCAGTTCATCTGTAGTTGTAAATACATTAGGACTGATTCTACATCCTTTTACATTAGCATAATTAATGGCAACGGTAAATATATTATAATCACTCATTAACTTTTTTGCTAATTCCTTAGGAGTCATGTTTTTAAGACCAACATTTGCTATACCACATGCTCTATGGGAATCATTTGGAGTATTCACAATTATATTAGATTGATTTCTAACTTTTTTAGTCCAATATTCTTGTAAATAGCGTAGTCTAGATTCTTTTCTCTCTGCTCCCAACATATTATAATATTCTATAGCATTTTCTATACTTAAATCATGATATACAGGATGAGTTCCAATATGATTTAATCTAGAAATATCTCCTGGCTCTCTGTGATGTTCTGCAAATACAGGCCAAAGTTTATCTATGTGCTTATCATCTACATATAAAATTCCTGTACCTAACGGAACTGCTAACCATTTGTGTAAACTAGAACCATAATAATCACAACCTAAATCATTTATTTTAAATTGAAAGTGTCCTACACAATGTGCACCATCAACCATTACCTGAACTCCCTTCCTGTGAGCCATTTCACAAATCTTTTTGATAGGTAGTATTTGGCCAGTAATATTAATCATATGACACACCATGAGTAACTTAGTTTTAGGAGTGATAACATTTTCATAAATGCTGACTATTTCTTCATCAGAGGCGGGATGATTAGGAATAGAAACTACAATATTTTTTGTTCCATACCGCTTCGAAATTTGCTCAAACATCATTTGCATAGCACCATAGTCTTGTTTAGCGTAAACAGCTTCATCTCCCTTTATCCAATCCATACCCTTTATAACCATATCTAATGATTCTGTAGTATTTCTTGTTATAATTAAATTTTTATCACTAGTTCCTACGACTCTAGCCAATTTAGAAACCATAGATTTTTTATTATCCCATTGAACAGTTCTCATGTAATAAGATCCTTCATAGTTTACCATTCTAGCATGATCTAACATATGATTTAATGTAGGATTAGGAATAATATTATAGTAACCACTTTCTAGGTTAATATAGTCGGGTTTCAATGAATAATCTTTTCTAACCTGTAACCAAAAATCTTCCTCAGAAGTTATTTGTTTTGGTGATAGATGTTCAAAAGTCTTTAGAGTATTAGCAAAAGAAGTGTTAATTAAAGGAAGACTAACTGCTGCAAGAGATACATTTTTTAAAAATTCTCTTTTATCCATTATTTTTAGTTTTCTTTAAAGATAAAGAAATAACTAAAAAATACAAGTATCTGTTAATTAGAATTTTACAAAAGATAATACTGCTATAAATTGTAAAATTATTTTATAGGAGTACCATATAAATCGAAGTCTCCCGCCTCATGAATTTTTATAGGTATAAACTCTCCTATTTTTATGTAATGTTCTCTAGCATCAACTAAAACATCATTATCTACATCTGGTGAATCAAATTCTGTTCTACCATAAAAATAATTTCCTTCTTTTCTATCAAACAAACAAGTAAACGTTTTTCCTATTTTTTCTTGGTTAATTTCCCAAGAAATTTGAGATTGGATTTCCATAATTTCATTCACTCTTCGGAACTTCACTTCTGCTGGGACACTATCTTCTAAAACATATGCGCCTGTATTTTCTTCATGTGAATATTCAAAAGCACCCAAACGCTCAAAACGCATTTCCTCGACCCAATCTTTTAATTCTTGAAATTGTTCTTCTGTTTCACCCGGGTATCCGACAATTAATGTAGTTCTAATACCCATATTAGGAACTGCCTCTCGAAATTTATGAATCAAAGCTGTTGTTTTTTCGTGAGTAGTACCCCGTTTCATAGATTTTAAAATCTCTGTATTGATGTGCTGTAAAGGAATATCTAAATAATTACAAACCTTTGGTTCATTTTTCATTACCTCTAAAACATCCATAGGGAAACCGGTTGGAAATGCATAATGCATACGAATCCATTCAATTCCATCTACTTTAGCTAAAGCTTCTAGAAGAGATGCTAATGCTCTTTTTTTATAGATATCTAAACCATAATAGGTTAAATCTTGAGCAATAAGCATAATTTCTTTAATGCCTTTCTCAGCTAATTTCTCTGCTTCAATAACTAGTTCTTCAATTGGAGTAGATTTGTGTTTTCCACGCATCAAGGGAATAGCACAAAAAGAACATGGACGATCACAACCTTCCGCTATTTTAAAATAAGCATAATGTTTTGGTGTAGTAGTTAAACGTTCACCTATAAGCTCATGTTTATAATCTGCCTCTAAAACTTTTAAAAGATTTGGTAAATCATGTGTGCCAAAATACTGATCCACATCTGTGATTTCTTTTTCTAAATCAGGTTTATAGCGTTCACTTAAACAACCCGTTACAAAAACCTTATCTACATCACCTGCAACTTTCTTTTCTACATAATGTAAAATAGTATCTACAGACTCTTCCTTTGCTTTTCCTATAAAACCACAAGTGTTTATTACAACGATATTACCTTCATCATTTTTATCTTCATGAACTACATCTTTACCATTGGCTTTTAACTGCCCCATCAAGACTTCAGAATCGTAAATATTTTTAGAGCATCCTAATGTAACTACATTAATCTTATTTTTCTTTATCGATTTAGTTCTCATTGTTAATTTTTAAGGACAACAAAAATACGTTTTATAAAGTGAATCTTACTTGAAATTTTCTGGTAGTTTTCTATGGTTCGTTAATTGTTCAAAGGCATACCCTAGTGATAATAATTTAACCTCCTCGTTTGATTTTACAATAAAAGTAAGACTAATAGGTTCACCTGTTTTCTTGTAGCCCATTGGTATTGTGAGGTTAGGATATTCAGCAACTGCAGAATATGCAGAATGGAAATTATTTACTGATAAAATAGCATCTAAGTTCTGTGTTTCTAAATCTTCAAAAAAAGTTCTTGCTCTAGTCTTTAGATTAGTTTTAATGCGTTCAAGATCAGCTAGTGATGTCGTATCTTTTCCAATATTAGTAAATCTTAACTGACCATAAGGAGCTCTTATTTCTTTTTCTAGATTATTATAAGAAATGATGTCTTTTATAGTTGAAACCTTTACCTCTTTATCAGTATAATTATTTAAATATTTTGGTAATTCATCTTTCATTTCAAGGTTTAAGATTGATAAAAAACCTGGAAGGTTAACTTTTCTTGGTACTATTACTACTATTTCACCCCCTGCTTCTTGTATTTGATCCATATTTTTCTTAAAAATTGAATCTCTAAAAATGTCTTTAAATACTCCAAATCGTTTTCCTTTGAAAGATACTTCTAGACCTGTTAAATCTTTTGCAACTTCAATAGATTTTGGGTCAGAAGCGTCATAACCCAACATTGAATTTAACAAAATAAAACTATCAGTAACGTTTTTGGTCATGGGCCCTGGGGTATCTAAAGTGCCAGAAATAGGTACAATTCCAGTTCTACTTAACAACCCAATAGTAGGTTTTAAACCCACAATAGAGTTTTGACTAGACGGAGAAGTTATGGACCCAGAAGTTTCTGTACCAACAGCTGCAACAGCATAATTTGCAGCAACACTTGCACCACTTCCTGAACTTGACCCTCCAGATTCAAAAACAGCTCTACCATATGGATTTAGAGTTTGCCCTCCAATGGCACTATAACCAACTGGGCAAATACCACAAAAATAATAAGCCCATTCACTTAAGTTTGACTTTCCCAAAATAATTGCACCATCTTCTTTTAATTTTTTTATGATAAAAGCATCTTGTGTATTTTTATTTTCTGATAAAACTATAGCACCGGCTGTTGTTGGCATTCCAGCTGTATTTATATTATCTTTAATTAATATTGGCATTCCATACATAGAAATATCTAGTAGAAGTTTATTGTTATCTCTATTAAGGTCTCTAGCCCTAGCCTCTTTAAGAGCATTTGGATTTAAAGAAATAATAGCATTCAATGCGGTTTTATTATTACTTTCAAATTTCCTTATTCTGTACAAATAAAATAAAGTTAATTTTTCATGTGATAAAAGTCCTTCAGATATACTTTTGTGAATCGATGGAATATTTTGCTCTAAGATTAAAGGTTTTAGCTTATTGTATTCTTCTTCAGAAAAATTAGTAGCAAGTTCATCATTGAACGGTTTAAAAACAACATTCATATCTAAAACCTTAGATTGAACTAATTTAAATTTCATTCTAGAAATTTTGTGATCTTGCTGTTTTTGTATGAGTTCTGATTCATCATATGCTTTAAAAAAAATTGAGTCTTTTTTATTTTCACAAGAAAATAAAACCAAAAAAGCAATAAGAAAAATTATTTTTTTCATGTGATAATTTTTTAATTTTTATAGAACTATATTATTCAATAAGTTGTAATTTATAATATAATCAGAAATATTGATTGTATATTTTTGTTACAAAATCAAAGATACTTTTTATAACGTAGAAAATAAAAAAGAGTACTAATTATTCAACTTAAATTTCAAGAAATTAATTTGATATTTTTACAACAATAAATTTTTTATACTCATCATTATTCAGTTTCTTAGACAAAGAAACCATACCTAATAATGTTTTTACAGAAAAAAAATGAAAAAATTAAGCCTAGTTATCCTTTTATGTTTTGGTATTCAACTCATTAGTGCTCAAAACTTCAGAAAACCTTATAGAGAAGCAAAAAGAGCTTTAAATAAAAAAGATTATGTGACCGCAACACTAAAATCTATAGAATCTCTAAAAGCGAAAAAGAATTTTAAAAAATCTAATGATATTTTTGAAAAAGCGCTATCTCAAATAAACACATGGGCAGCCAGCTATATCAAAGAATTAGAAGCCAGTTCAATTCCTTATAAAGACTACCAATCTGTAGCTCCAATGAAAGAAATTTTCATCACCTATGCTAATTTAGACAATGTTCAAAAAAAATTACTAGAAGTATCTAATAGCTTGTCTTCAAAACAACAAAAGTTCATTTTACTTCATACCGTTGATTATGAAAAAAATAGAAATGAAGCCGAGAATTTGCTGAATGCTTACAACAATAATGCAGCTGATGAATTTTACACTGAAGGAATTAAAGTATTTAACAATGCCAAAAACAAATACGAGTATAGAGAGGCCTACAAAATATTTAAAAATTCTAAAAACTATATTGAAGAATACAAAGACATTAATGCATATTTAGATAAATCTCTGAATTTATCCATCTTAAATATTGGTTATTTCCCTGTAAGAAATTTAAGTAACAATAGAAGTAATAAAAAAGCGATGGAGTTCTTGGTTAGCAATACAACTGGGTTTTTTAATAATTACACTTTTGCTAATTATACAGAAATTAGTAATAAAATTCAATTAAGAAATTTAGGGATGCTTAATGATAAAGGGAAAGCTCAACTTAAAAATATTGATGAATTAGTAAAGTTTAAGTTTTCTAGATATTATGCTGGGCCAACCGTTATTAAAAGCAAGGAGTTTTACTCAAATACAAAAGAAAAAAAGAAAAAAGATGGTACCGTTAAAAAATGGTATTGTGAAGGGTATAAATATGAATTAACCGCTTCTGGCTATGTAGAACTTATAGTTGAAATTATAGATAATAATGGAAATATATTAGATACCAAAAAAATAAATATTTCTAAAGAACATAATGATAGTTTTTTTTTAGCAACAAAAGATTCTGACAGAAGAGCTTATCCTCTTCTAAAAAAATACAGAACAAGCATGCCACAAGAATTTAATATGCCCAATGCTTTAAGAAATATATTTAATTCTTATATGAGCGATGTTTTTAAAAGATATAAATAAATTTTAAAAGTGAAAAAAACTACTTTAATCTTGATATCCGTAATGTTTTTATTTTCCAATGAATTTTTGGGTCAAAACACCAATAAAGACAATAACTACACATTTAAAAGAGGAGATTATAACGGAATTGGAAAATGGTATATGGGTAGAGAAATTGCTTATGTAATGGGTTTTGAAGGTATTAGTTGGTTAGAAAGATCTGAACGAGAAGAGGAGGAAGATGTTTCTAAATTAATTAAAAACATGAGAATTAAACCCAATGATATTGTTGCTGACATAGGAGCTGGATCTGGATACCATACATTTAAAATAGCATCTTTAACTAAGAATGGTTTTGTTTATGCCGTAGACATTCAGCCAGAAATGTTAATGGTGATAGAAGAAACAAAAGAAACTGGTAAAATTAAAAATATTGAAACTATTCTAGGAACTGAAAAAAGTATTCAATTACCATCAAATTCAGTTGACAAAATTTTAATGGTTGATGTATATCATGAATTTAATTTTCCGGTAGAAATCATTATTTCAATAAAACAAGCCTTAAAACTGAATGGAGAGTTGTTCTTAATTGAATACAGAAGTGAAGACTCTAGTGTTCCGATTAAAGAAATACACAAAATGTCTGAAAAACAAGCTGTCAAAGAAATGGAAGCAGCTGGTTTTAAACTCAAAAAAAATATAACTAATCTTCCTTGGCAACATTGTATGGTTTTTGTTAAAAAAAATTAATACCTATTGTAATTTAGTAATGAAACTAAAAAACTACAAATTAATAATTTACAAGGGTTGTTTTGGAGGAAGAGGGATTTACTTCGTGCATCCCAACAGGAAATAACAAGCAAGCATAGAAACTCAAACACACTTTGTGTGTTAATTTTTTTGCTTTATTAATAACTATATGAATAATTTAAAAGGCATTTTACTGAAAAAAAAACAGATCGTCAAAAGATATGTTTTGATTATACAATCAAAGATACTTTATAAATAGTACATATTAAAAACCTCAATATCATTATTAAAATATTTAATTTATGGGTTAAGAAAACAAATTCTTTGCTAATAAATTTATACTAAACGGAGTTATTTAAGTATCACTTTAAAGGTTTCCATTCCTCCACTATAATTTAAAGTTAAAAAATAAAGGCCCTTATTAAGTTTTAATGGAATATTTATTTTTTCTAAGTTGTAGTAAGTATTTCTTAAGACGGCTTGTCCTAGGTGATTTTCAATGGAAAGAGAAATATTTATATAGGATTTACCTAACTCAATATGCAAATGATCTGACGTTGGATTTGGGTAAACTTTAATTTCAAACCTTGACTCCAATTGATTTGTATAAAGAGATGAAGATGTAAAAAAATCATTGTACGTTGAAAAGAAATCAATCCCAAGATACTCTGGTAGAGTAGACAAACCAAATAGCATAGAAGCATAATCAATCCCAATAATTTCATTAGGTATCCATGAAGTATTAGACTTACTATACCTCCAAAGAATAGGATCATCATTTACATTTGGAAGATTAAGCTTTCCAAAATTATTAGTCCATAAATCAATCAAATTACTTTTACTTTCTGGATTTACAGGAATATAACCAGCTATTATGTGTGGGGAAACAATCATGTCTTCATTATTATTAATTGCATCAGCATGATAGGAATAAGTTATTGCACTACCTGCACCTAGCCCCCATTCAAAAGAATTATAATCCATATTTTGCCACCAAGAACTATCAGCTTCTTGAGAATTTTTAAGATATGTTAAATATTCAGTTGAAGTAGTGAAATAATGACAAAGGAAAAAATTAAACTGGTGAGTAAATGAAGAAAGAAAAGAATTATTATTATCTGACAATACTGAACTTCCCTGATATAATATCGATGGCAATACACTAGGAGAACTATAATAATTATTCCATAAAATATTGCCTGAAGTACCCGTCTCAATTGAGTGATTTTTGGCGAGCCAAGCTACAATCATATATTCATTATATGGACTGGTTAATGAATTATTAATACCATTACCGTCAGAATCCAAACTTAAATAAATCTGACCTGTCGAGGAATTATTAATAGCATCATTAAAATTTACTGAATTCCATAGTTCCGTAGCATAATGTGAAATACTATCATTTTGAAAATAGTTCATGGAAAACAAAGCCCCAGACACTAAAATCCCACTATCAATTGTACTATATTCTGAATTCCAAGCCTGTTCACCTGTATTAATATCCATAAAATGACGATAGAATCCATTTACTGTCCTATCTGGTAAAAAACCTGGTGTATATCCAGTGGCTGTTTTAATAGTTTTCAATGCCAGTTCTGATGCATTATCAATCCATCCCATTGCATCGGCAATACAAAGTGCAATTAGCCCCATACCTGTATTAGCTATTGAAATTGGGTGATAATCAGAACCATTAAAAAGTGTAGCATCTCTATACATACCATTTTGAAGTCTCTGAAGTTCAAAGACAGTATAACTATTTCTAAATAATGAGTCTATCTCAGGGGAATCTTGTCCATAGCCAGATAAAAAACAAAATGAAGTAAAAAGTATTATAAATAGTTTTTTCATTAGTATATAATGTTTACATCATATTTATTTAATTTTTTATAATTAAGAAGTCAATGTTTCTAAATCATAAAAGCTTTCTCATTAACATAAGGAAAAATACATTTAAATTAATTAAATATATCTCTTATTTTTTGAAAAAAAAATTTAGTATTTTAAAAAAAAAGTAAAAACCCACAATAATTATTGTGGGTTTCCTTTTGCGGAGAAAGAGGCTCCACTCAATAACGTATGTAAACGTATATCTACACATACAAAAAACATCTAAACATCTTATTATCAATAAATTGCGAATACAAACGACTATGTTTGTGTTGTTATGGTATCGTTGGTTTAGGCAACGATTCAGGCAACTACTATTTATTAATTAAAAAATAAGATCATGAACTTTAAATTAAAAACACCTAATTCCAAAAACGAATCCCTTATTCTATTTTATGCAAATCTTAAAAATGGTGAACGTTTTGTCTACTCTACTGGAGAAAGAATCCATCCTCAATATTGGGATAAAAGAAACCAATATCCAAAGAAGTCAAAAGCCAAAGATGAACAAATCACTTACAATCTTATCAGCGGGCAACTGGATCGCTATACAAAGCTGTTTAGGAGTTTTCATGCGCAATTTGCTGCTACGGATGAGATCGTTACTAAAAAGGCTTTAAAAGATTGCTATGATCAAGAATTTAAACTTATTAAGCGAAATAATGACTTTGAGACGGTATTTGATGAGTTTGTAGAATACAAATTTAAGTTAGGCGATTGGACTAAAGGCACAAAAAACCGTTACCAAAACATTTTAAACTTGATAAGAGGGTTTGAAGCTATTCATGGTAAGGTTCAATTCTCTTCAATTACTATGAAGTGGTATGCTAATTTTAAACATTATTGTGAAACTGTAAAAAAACACAATGTCAATACCTTTGGAAGAAACATTGGATTGATAAAAACCTTTCTGAACTATGCTTTAGAAAATAAATACACTAAAAATAATACCTATAAGAAGTTTAAGATTAAGCGAGAAGTAACGCCTCAGGTGGTTTTGACACATGAAGAAATCATGCAGATATACAAGTTTGTCTTTCAGAACTCAAAATTAGAACGCGTTAGAGATGTATTTGTTTTTGGCTGCTTAACTGGAATGCGTTACAGCGATTTTAAGCGAGTCTCTAAGTCAAATATTCAGAATGATTCCATTTTACTAAGAGAAACCAAGGATAAGTCCAAACATCTTACAATTCCATTGACATCGATATCAAAATCTATTTTGAAAAAATACGATTATAAATTACCGACTATTTCAGATCAGAAATTTAGAGATTATTTAAAAGAAGCTTGCAAAGCTGTTGGTTTTACTCAGATGGTTACAAGTACAAAACGAATTGGAAATGATATCATTGAGTTGAAGCAGCCCAAATATGAACGGATAAGCACCCACACCGCAAGAAGATCTTTTGTTACAGTAATGTTGAATAAAGGAATTCCACCTAAAGCTATCATGAGTATTACAGGTCATAAATCTATCAAAACATTCAATTCATATTATAGACCAACAGTAACAGATTCTCAAAAATTCATGAAACAAGTTTGGGGTAATGAATCTGTGCTTAAAATCGCTTAATGTCATGTTCTATTTTGATCACTTTTTCATTCACATGTTCTCCAATCTGACGTCTTTTTGGTAAATTTTTGATTTTTAAAATTTTAGCACGGCTTTTAAAGTGTATTATAGAGACTTTTTGTGCATTTTGATTTCTTGGATCTAAATTATTTTCGATGTAATATTGAAATGAACGTATCCACAAGTATGCGTGAATTAAAAAAATTAATCATTATGAACATAAAAAATGAACAAAACGAGTACTTAGATGAATCTTTACTCAAAGAAGTTATAAAAATAGCTTTAAGTATTACAAAAGAAGCTGAAAAGCCAGAATACATGACCACAAAGGAAGTCGCTCATGAATTAAGTGTTAAGCCCAGAACAATTAGGGATTATATCAAATGTGGAAAGATTAAAGCTCACAGAGTTGGCGGTGGAGGTATGTATCACATCAATAGAAAAGATTTTGAAGAGAACCTTGAAGAGTTCAAAAGTTTAAAATACAAAAGGGTGGGTTAATCGTGTATTTACACGAAGGTGGTCTTTACCACTGTAATTGAGCACTATTAACCCGCTTTTTACAAACATCTATTAATTATAGATAGGTTTTCTAAAGTATTACCAGATATTTCTAGTACAATTCAACAAAGAAGATTGTATAATTTTTACAATTCGTAGCATTAAAAAGTCTCAAATTAACATTTTTAACAATAAATAATGGCTTCAATAGCCTTAATATCTGCTATTATCTAAACTCAAAATTATGGTCAATCATCATTATGCAAAGTGGCTAAATTCTTATCAATGGAATTATTTTGCAACCTTTAGATCTCCCTACAAAACAAATTATATGACTGTCCGTAATTGGATGAATCAAATATCTGCAAAACATCCTTATGTTTATAAAGTGTTCTATGTTACTGAATGGGATAAAGGAGACCATAGAAATTCACATACACATAGTCTTATTGCCTCATATAAAGACATCACCTATAAAGACTTTAATAATTCTGTAAGCTTTGCAGTGGGTGATTGGCAAAGTGTTTATGACAAAGAAAAAATAACATCCTATGTGACTAAGTTTATAGGACGTAAAAATATTAACTATGATTTAATTGATTTTTAACTTAAATGATCTTGTTAACTAAAGAAAGTTATTTATTACTTAAAACCTCAAAGATATCATTCTCTGGTTCTGAAAAATCAATATACATTTTCTCATCAAATTTTACTTTTAAGTCTCTTACTAAACAAAAGTTGTTGTTAAACTTTTTTAAATGTCTTGAAGGGTCGTTTGTTAAAGTATAATTTTTAACTTCATTAGAATTATTTAACTCGTAAAAGAAAAATTCTTTACTTGTATTAAAAATTCTCTTAACTAGCAGTATTGGAAAAATAATTTGCATAATAGGTGTTTTATCTGTCTCTTATACACATCTGACGCTGCCGACGAAGAGGATAGTGTA